>JAMPKV010000040.1 GCA_039962225.1 Microcoleus sp. AS-A8 | reverse complement strand
AGGGGGCATGGCGGCAGGAGTTGTCTCTTTCATCGCTCAAACTTTAACGTGAAATCTATGCCATGCTTAGATTATACCTTTATTGCTTCTCGATTTTTGTTTAAGTCCCGTTAATACACCATCTTCGTAGGGGCACGGCAATGCCGTGCCCCTACATGTAGCGGATAGCGTAGCCAGTTGCATAAGTCCTGTACCAAACAACGTCAAACTTTCTATCCAAAAATCAGTCTACTGAATGTACTAAAAATTATTAATGCAGTTGTCGCGAGCCACTGCTCACGGCATTGCGGAGCAAAATCAGAAGCATTCCTATACCTGTAAACACTAACGCCAAAATGTGACTTTCTCGAGAGGCGAAGGCAACGAGAACTAAGTTGGAGATTAGCGCTAAAGCCGGAATCAGATAAGGAACCTGAAAGCCATTAGCTCGTGGTTCTTGGCGTTTAATGACCAGCAGTGAAAGGTTGACAAGACAGAACATTGCAAGAATCAAGGTTGCGGTTGTTCCAGCTAGGAATTGGAGTGTACCTGAAAGCGCCAGAAAGATGACGATCGGCAGAATGATCAGCAGCGTTCGATAGGGAGTTGCTCGCCGTGGATGTAATTTTCCTAACCAAGCTGGAAGCAGCCCTTCTCTCGACATCCCGAAGAGCAGCCGCGATGCCGTGACAAAATTCAGCAAAGCAGTATTTAGAACAGCGAACAGGGCGATGAGTGAAAAGACGACTGCTGGAAAATTTGGCTGCGATCGCAGAACGACATCGAGAAGAGGAGCGTTCGAGGCAGCAAGTTCCGCCGGACTTAGTACGTTAGTGGCAAGCCAAGAGACGAGAACATAAACGACACCTGCAATTCCCAGGGCAAACAGGATGGCTCTTGGAACATTGCGTTCGGGATTTTTCACTTCCTCCGCGACATTCACAATATCCTCAAACCCAATAAAGGCGTAGAAGGCGAGTGCCGCTCCCTGAAAGATCGCCGTCCAACCAATTGTTGGCGCGTTCGGTACAGGGCTTGCAACAGGATTACCCGCACCTGCTGGGCCTCCGATTATAAAAAGAGCAGAGACTAGGATAACGATGACCAGACCTGAAACTTCCAGAGCTGTGCAAAAAATATTTAGGGCTGAGGACTCCTGCATTCCCCTAAAATTAACAAATGCCAGACCAGAAAACAGAGCGAGGATAATCAACCAAGCTGGAATGGCTGGAGCAAAAGCATTTAGATAGCCTGCAAACGCTTTTGAGAGAGTTGCCATTGAAACCAGGCAGGTACAAAACATCAACCAGCCTACGAGGATTGAGAGCCAATCCTTGCGAAATGCTCTGTGGATGAAAGTGGCGACTCCTCCGCTTTGTGGAATTCGGCTGCCGAGTTCGGCATAGCTTAAAGCTGTGAGTGCCGCAACAATCATAGATGTGAGGAAAGAAACCCAAACCCAAGAGCCGGAAAGTCCCGCAATTTTTCCGATCACTGCATAAATTCCGGCACCGAGAATATCACCAACCCCGTAAATCACCAGCGTAGGCAATCCAAACACTCGCTTCAGTGAATCCGCTTCCACATTCGGTTCCATAGCATTTCTCTTGTCCTTCTATTCTCCCAATCGTGTCATCTTTCTGCTCATCAGTATAGGGGGTGGAAGCGTGATCGCACTTGCGCGGATTCCCACTCAGACCAAATATGCGATCGCGCCTGCCTGTAATCAAGTAATGGCTGAGGATGAGATATGCGTTAGCTAAAAATTCAGTTAATTTTCCCAGGATTCATAGACAACCAATTTTCGTAAATCTCCTCACCAAACTCACTCTGAAGTAATTGTAAAAGCTCAAGAGAATAGAAGCTTTTAAAAGCTTTCCTCTGGGGAACGGTGATGAAAAAGTCCGTTGTTGTGATCTACTGCTGGTGGTGTTTTGCAGAAGCTAAAACTGACAATCTTTGCTCGAAGATGGCATCAAGGCGGGAAAACGCTTCTTCTGTATAGGGAGAAAAAAACCGCTCCAAATCGACCCTTAGCCGAGGCGCTATCAGACGTACTTGACAGCGAGGATGATGAACTACCTTGCTTTGCTTGCCACCTATGAGCCAGCAGAGTAGAAATCGTCCTGTATACCTTGACTACCACGCCACAACCCCTGTCGATTGCCGAGTTGCCGAGCGCATCTACCACTGCATGACTGAAGAATTCGGCAACGCCAGCAGTGTGGATCACTCGTGGGGCGATCGCGCTGAAGAAGCCGTCAAACAAGCAGCTATTTAGGTAGCTGAGCTAGTTGGATCTCACAAGCGAGAAATCGTTTGGACATCGGGGGCAACCGAGAGCCTTAACCTGGTAATTCAGGGTAGTCTGTGTCCCAACCCTGGAAAACCTCACCGCATTGCGCTGCTGCCACTCGAACACAAAGCCATTCTCGACACCTGCCATATTCTAGAAAAACGCGGCTGGGCAGAACTGGCTTATCTCCAAGTCGATTCTAGAGGAAGACTCGATCTCAACCATCTAGAACAAGTTTGTGCTGAGGGACTCTCCCTTGTTTGTGTTATGGCAGCCAACAACGAGATTGGCAACATTTACCCAATTGAGGCGATCGCTCAGATTGCTCAACGTTACAGTATTCCCTTCCTCTGTGATGCATCCCAAGCTGTAGGAAAAATCCCGATACACTTTGAAGAGTGGGGAATCACTTACCTAGCCATCTCTGCCCACAAACTCTATGGTCCCAAAGGTTCTGGCGCATTAGTTGTCAGGAAAGGACATCACCTAGAACCAATCATATTTGGTGGCCCTCATCAGAAAGGAATGAGGTCTGGAACTCTTAACGTTCCTGGTATTGTTGGCTTAGGGGAAGCCTGCCGCCTGCGTCAACTGGAAATGAAAGAAGATGAAAAAGCGATAGCGAAGCGCTGCTGCGAAGCGCAGATCGCATCCAAGCGTGACAGACTTCAAAGCCTACTGCTAGACAAAATTCCAGGTTTAGTCATCAACGGAGATACTACCTCCCGGCTTGCAGGCAATCTCCACATTTCAATCCCCGATATTCCTAACAGTGCAGTTATTGCCAGAGTACGCTCTCAACTCGCCATTTCTACTGGTTCTGCCTGCTCATCAGGTGTAGAAACTCCGTCCCATGTTCTGCAAGCCCTCAATTTGCCCTCTGAGGTAATAGAAGGAGCATTACGTATCGGTCTTGGCAAATTTACCACGAATGAAGAAATAGAGCGAGCAGCGGAGATTCTCTCTACTGCTGTAAGCAAGACTCGCCAAACTATGCTTACTTGAACCTCCATTGCCCACCCTAATAGAAATAGGACTTACGCATCTTCTGCTTGGACACACACTTTAGCGGGGGCAATTCATAAGTTTCCTGACATAAGCGGATATCGTAGCTAGTTACGTAAGTCCTAAGAATCTCAATGGACATAGACAGGCGTAATCATCTGTTTGGAAAACTGGTCACTGATCGGTACAAATTGATTTAGGCTGTATGTGCCAGTTAGTTTCCAACTTTATTATTCAGTTTCCAACTTTATTATTCAGTTTCCAACTTTATTCTCCTTTTACATGGGGTAAATCGATTAATTTACTTTAAACGACCCGACCTAAGAATACTAATCGCCAACCACAGACCCAAAAAACTAGCAGTAGCAAATAGTACATTACTAATCAAAGACAACTGACTCGTCTGTGCATTACTAGAGATAATAGCTGCGCCGATAATCAATGAGCCGACGACCACACTAAACGACAGCCGATTTGCCGAATCATCCATACTGCGACGTAAAGGGTCAAGATCTCGTATGGTGATATTCCACTTTAAAGTTTCTGAAGTTACCCGATCTAAGAGTAACTCCAACTGACGCGGAGATTGCAAAGATAAACTCTTGAGATCCAGGGCAGTTCTTAGAACAGTTTGTAATGGATTATTTCCTAGTAGCTGACGCCGAAACATATCGGTCATCAGCGGCTTGATTTCGTCTAATAGGTTAATTTCAGGGTCAAAACTTCGAGCCACTCCCTCCAAGTTAGCTAGGGTTTTTGCATACAAACCCATATTGCTGGGCAGGCGAATCTTGTTGTTACGAGCGACTTGCAGCACCTCATAAAATACCTGGCTGAAATTGATTTGCGACAGGCTGATATTGTAATACTTTCGCAACATGCGATCGTAGTCATTCGCCAGTCGCGATAAACTGACAGGCTGATCCGACTCTGCCAGTTCCAGGGTTAGCTGGGCACACCGCTGGGCGTCTAAGTCCACGATCGCCAACAACATTTCCGTTAAAATCTGCTGTGTGCGCGGGTCTAAGCGCCCCACCATCCCACAGTCTAAGAGCGCCAAGCGACCATCACTCAAATAAAATAAATTACCTGGATGAGGATCGGCATGGAAAAAGCCGTCGATGTAGAGTTGCTGCAAGAAAGCGCGAAACAAAAGCGTGGTGATTTCTTTGCGCTGCGTGTCTGCATCCTTTCCATCCCGCATTGCTGGTAGCTTCGCTAACAGAATTGGCACACCATCGAGCCATTCCATTACCATCAGCTTTTTACTCGTGAAATCCCAATAAATCTCTGGTACCACTAGCTGTGTTGGGTCAAACCAGCGACTCGTCGATAAGTTGCGCCGTAGCTGATCGGTATAGCCAGCCTCTTGGCTGAAATCTAACTCGGCTTGCAAGGCTGTGGCAAACTCCTCAGCTAAGCCAACAATGTCATAATCCTCCCCAAAGTTCGTGCGAGACACCAACTCCGCTATACTCCGAATCAGAGCAATATCCTGAGCGACAATCACCTCAATTCCAGGACGCTGCACCTTTAGGGCAACCTCTTGACCTGTTTTTAAGGTGGCTCGGTGAGTTTGGGCAATCGAACCCGCCGCAACCGCTTGGGGGTTAATGCTGGAGAAAACATCCTCCAAAGGCTGCCGCAATTGTTGCCGAATCTGGATTTCTACCTCACTCCACCCCACCGGCGGCACATTCGCTTGCAAGTCGGTTAAGGCTTCGACATATTCCCCTGGCAACAGATCAGGACGAGTACTTAGCAATTGTCCTAATTTGACGTAGACCGGTCCCAATTCTACTAAAACTTTACAGAGAACGGCGGGGGGTGGCAGATTCGGTTCGTCCGTCTTACCAGTCTTACCACCCGTCAGCAGTCCTCGCATGTAATCCCAGCCGTTGCCGAAGACGACCTCGATGATTTCACGTTGCCGAGAAGTGGTTTGAGTTAAGGAAAACATCGTTTAGGTGTCACCAAGGTTAAGAAAGAAAAGGTAGAAGCAAAAACAAAATACTCTTTTGCTTTTGGGCTATTGGATACGATTTTGTTCTATCCCTGGAGGGTAGGGGCAAGGTAGAGCTGCCCCTAGGGCTGATATTCAACGTAATCAGATGCAGCCAGCCAGGTTAGCACTATTCTATTTATTGAATGTTGTAACGTTAAACCCTGGTGAGTGCAAATGTACCTGGAGTATGAGATCGTATTGCTCTGGTGTTTGTTTAGCTGACCTGTTTACAACAACTCTTGCAGTTTCGGGTCATCTTGAAGCGCTTTAACGACCTGCTTAATTTCCTGTGTCCGGTCTTTTTTCACGATTAAGGTGACGTTGCGATCACGCACCACAACCACATCCTCTAAACCAATCGTCACAATCACTTCATCGTTATCACTGGCGTAAAGAATGGCTCCCTTCGTATCCATCCCCACATGCTGCGCCAATTCTACATTTGCAGCATCCCCCTTAAGCAAGCGCTCGATCGCATTCCAATCCCCCAAATCATCCCAACCAAAAGATGCCGGTAAAACATACGCCAATTGGGTCTTTTCCATCAAGGCATAGTCAACACTTTTTTTCGGTAGCTGGTGATACGCCTCTACACCTTTTTCTTCCAGTGGGCCAATAATTTCGGGTGCATAAGTGCGGAGTTCATTCAATACCACCCCAGCGCGGAAAATGAACATCCCACTATTCCAGCTAAAGCGACCGGTAGCCAGAAACTGCTCAGCCGTTTCGCGATCAGGCTTTTCCGTGAAGCGCGTCACCTGATACACAGGCAATCCGCCAAACGTTCCCGTCTGTTCGCCTTGCTCGATGTACCCATAACCTGTAGAAGGATGGTTAGGCGTGATGCCCAATGTAACAATTGCGGCCTCTTTTGACGCCAGTTCAGCCGCTGCCTTGATGGTTTTCTGAAACGCCTGCTGGTCTTCAATCCAGTGGTCAGCCGGGAAAAATGCCACCACAGCATCTTCCCCATAGGTTCGTGCAATCTCCAGCGTAGACCAAGCCACTGCTGGAGCGGTATCACGCCCTTCCGGCTCCGCTAACAGATTCTGCTCTAAAAGGTCAGGGAGCTGTTCTCGAACCCCTTGAGCCAGTTGGGCTGAAGTTACGACCCACAACTTCTCTGAGCTTCCGGCTAGTTCACTGAGTCGGTCAGCGGTTGCCTGCAAAAGGCTCTTGCCGCTACCATCTAAGCTTAAAAACTGCTTCGGTCGGTGCTTCCGGCTCAAAGGCCAAAAACGCTCCCCTTTGCCACCAGCCAGAATCACAGGTATCAAGGATTTATCCATGGATTGCCACGCTAACTAATTTTTCTGCTATATCCTAGCCTTGTCGCGCCTGTACAAGCTTGCCTCGTCGTCGATTTCTCTAGTTCCACAACCCAGTAGGGGCAGTGGGGACACTCAAGGGCAGTTAGGGAAGTTTCTACTCCTGGAGCTTTTTCTACTCCCCCATTTGGTAGTTGATTCCCAAGACACTCCCTAGATCGGGAATCGTGCTGCTAACGCTATAATCCTGCAAGTAATTTCTGCAAGTATGTCAAACTGTACGCGCAGTCTACAGTTGAGGTGAGGGTGAAGGAAAGTTTTGAATCGTCTTCAATGGGCATAGGGCTAGAATCGTCCAAAAGTCCTACCAATTCTCAGATGAGTGTAGATACCGATAGCCGTGAGGATGTGGCTGACACACAATCGTCTCCAGACCCTAAGACGCCTGTCCCTAAATCCAAAAAGCACAAGCCATCGGGTCGCCCCTTGATTCGGTGGTTGATCTGGGGTTCCGCTTTTGTTCTCACCGCTACAATTTCTGCCACATTGGGGGCAGCGCTAGCGCTATTCACACCTTTGTCACCGTTTATCACACCTTTAAATCAAGGATTTGGTGCTAAAGGGGACTCGTGGGGTCGAGGCTTTCCGTACAAAATCGCCAGACCCGTCAACATCCTGGTGATGGGGATAGACCGAGTGCCAGAGGCTCCAAAGAACTCAGCGGCCGTCTTTGGCGGTCGCAGTGATACAATGTTACTCCTGCGCCTAGACCCCGCCGATAATTCGGTGCGGATGCTATCCATCCCACGGGATACTCAAGTCAACATTCCAGGGGTTGGACTGGCCAAAATTAATGATGCCAATGTGGAGGGGGGTGCTGCCTTAGCCGCACGGGTTGTGAGCCGCAGCCTCAATGATGTACCGATTGATCGGTACTTACGAGTCACGACCGAGGCATTCCGAGAATTGGTTGACCTTGTGGGAGGGATTGAAGTCTTTGTCCCCTATCCCATGCAATATACAGATGTCACTCAAAATTTGAAGATTGATTTAGAGCAAGGGTGGCAAACGTTGAATGGAGACCAAGCAGAACAATTTGCTCGGTTCCGCAAAGATAAAAATGGTGATATTGGTCGGGTACAACGACAGCAGGCACTTCTGAAGGCATTGCGGCAGCGTTTGGTGACGCCAAGCGTCTTGTCCCGTTTGCCCCAAGTGATGCAGGTGATGCAGCAGTATGTGGATACCAACCTGAGCTTAGAAGAACTGCTAGCGATCGCAGGCTTTGGTCTGAAGCTCCAGCAAGATAGCGTTAAAATGGTACTCCTGCCTGGTCGTTTCAGCGCTCCCAAGGAATTTATTGGCAGCTATTGGCTGGTTGATCCATTAGGGCGAGATCGAGTGATGCGCGAGTATTTCCAGCAAAATCCAGCGTGGACAGCCTTAGAGCCGCACAGTTCATCCCGGAGTGTGCGAATTGCCATTCAAAATGCTACGGACAAACCACAACTCGGTCAGCAGGTGGCTCGGTATTTGGCTGCTAAAAACTTTCGTAATGTTTATATTGTCAAAGACTGGCCTGATCGTCAGCCCCAAACTCAAATTATTGTCCAGCAGGGCGATTTGGAAGCGGCGGCTACTCTCAAAAAAATCTTAGGATTCGGTAGGGTAGAGGCATCTTCTACAGGTGATATAGAATCTGACCTGACGATTCGAGTGGGCGAAGATTGGATGGAAACTAACTTTGAATAACACTTTCTTCGTAATTCCATCAATCCACAACCTTCAGCACAAGGATCAGGACACGACCCGGTCGTGTCCTGACAAATAACTGTGTTGCCATGTATAGACCATATAGGACATCAATGGAAATTTTGAATTTAAAAGAGATTAAACCCTTTCTACAAACTTTAGTAAGAGTAATTTTAGCGATCGCTTTGGCGTGGCTGTGGATCATGCTATGTGCCACTCCCGCCTATGCCCAGGAAAGCACCATTAACTACAGTAGTACCAATTTAACCAATCGTGACTTTTCTCAAAAGAATTTAGTAGGCGCGGTTTTCGTGGCCGCTGAGATGCGGGGGACTAACTTCCAAGGGTCTGACCTAACCAACGCTATCCTGACTAAAGGAGTGATGTTGGGTGCAGATTTGGAAGGAGCAAATCTTACGGGCGCATTGGTCGACCGAGTGACATTGGACAATGCCAATTTGAAGAACGCTATCTTGCAAGAAGCAACGATGACACGCAGTCGTTTTTACGATGCCGACATCACTGGCGCTGATTTTACGGATGCGATTATTGATCGCTATCAAGTGTCTCTTCTGTGTGAGAAGGCGAGTGGGGTTAACCCAATTACGGGCGTTGCAACGCGGGATAGTTTAGGCTGTCGCTAAAATTGGCTCAGATAGATGATTGAAGGCTTCCCAGTTACGGACATCCTGGAGTAATGCCTGATAACCAGCAACATTGGGATGAAGACCATCTGAACATAAGTGTTTAATACACCAATCCTGACCGCGCGATCGCCAAAGATCGAAAATATCCAGGTAGGGAATCTGACGCTTTTGACAGGCAAGGCGCGTTGCCTCTTTGTAGCGGTACTGGTCAGCATGATTGAAGTAGAAACAATTGAGGAATGGCATCTTAGCTTCATCCACAGGCACCATACCCACGAATAGCACGGGACACAATTGTTTCGCTTGGTCTAACAGGTGAGCGAGTTCTGCCTGGAAACTCTCAAATTCTGTAAAATTTCGTCCATCCGGTCGTCCCAGACGGGCGGAATCATTAACGCCGATGGAAAGGATCATGGCATCTGGAACGCGATTCTTCAGTTCACCGCGATGGCGAAACTCATGTTCAAGCCGTGCTTGCACTTGCTTGACTCCATCGCCTCGAACACCAAGATTGTAGAGAACATGACCGGGACTATCTGGCGACATCCACTGGCGTCGTAATCTCTCTACCCAGCCGCCTCCTTCTGGGTCACCAAATCCATAGATGAGGCTGTCACCGAGGACAACGATTTTTAAAGGGGCTTGATGGGTTTGACGGATTGACGGGAAGCTAGCAGCAACAAGTGTTTGCATAAACAGTAGTAGTCAGCCAGTTTATATTAACAACTCGACAGGTTTACAAGAGTTTACATAATCTTACGCTATTCGTTGCACCTTAGAAATCATTGAGCGCCTTTCACTCATTATTCACATCCTTGTTGTATTGATGTCCGGAGAAGAGGGATATCTTCATCAAGTCTTCTATCTTCTGGCTGTATCTTTGTCGAGAACTTCAGCTTTTTAGGTTTCCAGAAATCCTCTGCCGATACAACCGCAGGTTCGCTCTCAATCTAGAACCGCTACCGAAGCTAAGCGTCCTCCCACAGGAATAAACGCCGCACTTGTCACTGCTGTTACACTGGAGAATGAATTGTGCCTTTAGCTAACCAACCTCAAAGGCTTGACGCTAAAGGCTATTTTTCTAAATCTGACCCACCTTCTAACGACGACTGATGCTGCACAAACGTTACCACCAGTTTGATTCGAGTCAAATTATGCATCGCGCCGAGGAGCTGATCAGTGCAGCTTCCAATCGCTATCGGATTACCGTGCAAGTGGCAAATCGTGCCAAGCGCCGTCGCTATGAAGACTTTGAGAATATTGATGATCCGATGATGAAGCCCGTTCTCAGGGCGATTATCGAGATGTCCGATGAATTGACACAACCGGAAATCATTGGAGATTAGACTCTCTAGAAACACTTCTCAATCCAGGCGAGGGCAGGTTTTGTTTTGATGTGGTTGTGGTTCACATAAAGATAGCCGCTCAACCTGCCCCTATCAATCATCGCTCTCGCGTTCAAAATGCTTCAAGCGATCCGAAAAGGTATCCGTTTCCGGCTGACGCTCGGTTTAACAATCGCCACATTCACAGGCATCTGCTTAATGGTTGGGAAAGCAGAGGTAAAAGATTCTAGTGTCTTCAAGTGGATTGGAGTACAACCTGTTGCTGCCCAGCTTTCCGTCCCCCAAGATGCGTGGCAGCGAGTTTATGAACGCTTACCCAATTTGCCTCTAGAGAACCAGTATGTCAGTAAACAAACTGGGAAAATAGATGAGAATAACACCTTGATTGGTCGCTTCATGCGGTATCACATTTTTGTGAAACGCCGTCCTCCCACGTACCGTTTGGATTGGAAGTTGACACTCGCTGACTATCTCGGTGCTAACAATTACTTGGTGGAATCTCAGTATCCCAGCGCTGATACCTTACGGGAAAATCCGATGGAAAGCGATCGCAAGGCAATGGAAAAGCTGACTCGTGCAGAGCGCGACGCTTTAGTGAATGTCTTAGTCAGTCTCTTCAATCCCAATAGTACTCAACAACCTGCACCGTCCCCCCGTGAGACACCGACGCCAGCGCCACCACCGCCTACTTCCTCCAGTCCCAGTACAACCCCCTCTCTCCCCAAACCGGGAGATGCTCAGTTGCTGATGCCTTAAACCATGGAACGGGTTGTTAAAACTGGATCGGGTTGGCGTTTGGGTTGGAATCCTCAAACCACGGATTATCAAGGTTTAGTCGGTGGAGAGGATTGGGCGATCGAGCTAACCGAGGCAGAGTTAGATGATTTTTGTCGCTTATTGGGGCAGTTAGCCCAGACAATGAGCCATATGGCAGATGAGTTGATGGATGAGGAAAAAATCATCTGTGAAGCTGACAGCGACTTGTTGTGGATGGAGGTAGAAGGCTATCCCCATGCTTATACCCTGCGATTCATCTTAAACACAGGACGCCGCTGTGAGGGAAGCTGGCTTACTGAAGCCGTTCCAGGTTTGGTTGCAGCCGCTCAATCTCTGAAAGTATTTTAGATTGTTGTTTTAATTACAAATATTGTGTTACATTAGTCTAGGTTTTACGGGGCGTAGCGCAGCTTGGTAGCGCACTACTTTGGGGTAGTAGGGGTCGTGGGTTCAAATCCCGCCGCTCCGATTGATTGAAAAATAGCCAGAACCCTTACTGGTAAAACTCAAGAGCCTAATACGTCCAAGAGATTGTTTTGGATGTGTTAGGCTCTTGAGCGTTGTATGCTGACTATTTTGGACTTTACACGAATCTCTAAAAAGATGTGATAAATATCATCACTTATCCACAGTGTATACGTTTGTCCTGAGGTTCATAATGCTGACACAGCTCACATGAGCCTGTGGGATTCACGGCACACAGTAAGTAGGCTGAGTGAGCGTTATATCTACAAGTCCCCTTTTTATCTATACTATTTGATACTTGTCTCAATCGTTGTTGATGGAACTCAATCCAGCGTTTGATCTGGGCATGGGATTTGAGTCGCATTCGATTAAACGCAATATTGGTCATTGCTCAAGACGGTGTGAAACGAACAGAGGGTCTATCTTATTTTTATCTTTCTGGCTTTTTGTTGCCTAAATTTGACATAAGTTATGACAAATTCAGGTGTGATGCGCCTGATCGCACAATTCCTTGTTGTTACGCTTCAAAACCCAGATAATGTGATGCCCAAGACATGACTCCATCACGACTACCTGTTAAAGTGCGATAAACTATTACACTCCTGTTTTTTACCCAAGACGCTCAATGGTCAAGCGCTTAACCAGTCGTCCCCTCCTCATAGCGGCTGTGTTTATCGTCTGCATTACCCTTGCCCCCGTCCTAGTAATCCTGAATAGGCAGCCCATAATGACATCTGCACCTCAGTTGCTGACTGACCCGTTTTTGCAACTGCCAACGGAGAATTCAGTGCGAGTGGTTTGGTTTACTGAGTTTGCAGGCTCCCGCCATAGCGTCAGCTACGGACAAGGACTCAGTCGCACGGCGATCGCCACTACGACCAAACTCAGTCGTACACGGGAAGACCAGAAATCCAAAGTGGGGAAACAAACACAAGAGGGTCAAATTTATCAGCAACCGACCAGGAGGGATATCTGGCGTCATGAAGCGACAATCACAGGTTTAACGGCTGGCAGGCGTGTGCCTTATCAGGTGACGAGTGTGCGGGAAGATGACCAAAAAGTGAGCAGCCATCAGTTTACTCTTGCGCCGAAACCGGCACCAGGAACCCCACTGAAAATTCTTCTCACTTCTGACCACCAATTGATGCCGATGACAGCGGCAAATCTCCAGAAAGTCTATGAAACTATTGGACAAGTTGATGCCGTCTTCTTGGCCGGTGATTTAGTCAACGTTCCTGATCGCGCTTCGGAATGGTTTGATGATAATCGTGGCGGTGCCTTTTTTCCCTGTCTCCAAGGTCGGGCAGATTACGAGCTAGAGAAAGAGGGCATCAAAACAACTTATAAAGGCGGTGAGTTAATCCAATATGCCCCCCTATTCCCAGCCGTTGGAAATCATGAGGTCATGGGACGCTTTTCCAATGAGCATAACTTAAATGACCAGTTTAACGACCCCTATCCTCGTACTATTGCCCAAAGACTTTATCAAATAAAAGCCAAGTACTTAAACCCCAAGAATGACCCAAAAGTGCGTCAAGCTTGGCTGAAAAATAATTCCTTTAATACCGACACTTATAACGAAATTTTCACCTTACCTCCGAACAAATCTGGAGTAGAGAATAATTATTCTATAACCTTTGGGGACATCCGATTGGTCGTGCTATCCATCACCAATATTTGGAGAACTCCTAGCTTAGAGGCAGATGCCAAAGGTAGATATCGAGAACGAGAAAAAGACTTAAATAATCCCATAGCGTGGGGATATGGACAACATATCTTTGAGCCAGTTGCTAAGGGTAGCGTCCAATATAAATGGTTGGAGAAAGAACTCAACAGTCCAGAATTTAAACAGGCGAAGTATAAGATTGTGATGTTTCACCATCCGCCCCATTCACTGGGCGATAATATTGTCCCCGCTTATACTTATCCGGTACAGTTGATTAAACGGGATGAAGAGGGACGTATTAAAGCGGTACGTTACGAGTACCCCAAGGCAGAGGATTACATTATTCGTGACATTGTACCTCTGTTAGAGGCGGCGAATGTACAACTGGTATTTTATGGACATTCGCATCTGTGGAATCGCTTTGTTTCTCCGAGTGGGATGCACTTTTTAGAAACTTCAAATGTCGGCAATACTTATGGTGCTTATATCGGCAATAAAAAGCGTCCGGTGCCAATAGGTTTTCAGGCAGAATATACGGCGACAGGTAATCCCAATGGACTGGAACCTGTGATGCCAACACTTGCACCGTTGCTCGGTGATGAGCAGCAGCGGCTGCCTTATATAGCGAGTAATGACATCACAGCTTTTAGTATCTTAGACACAGGTAAAGGTACAGTGAGCAGCTATCGTTTTGATACGCGTGAAGCGAAGCTATCCCCTGGGGACTCGTCGAAATCAAAAGTCGTGAAATTTGATGAATTCCGATTAGCTCAACCCATTACTTCAAGGAAATTTCAAAACAAGGATGCAGTACTTTTGGCTGGCGTCGCCTTAATCATTACAGGGCTAATTATTGCTGCTGGGTTGGCTGGCATCATACCTCAAAACATTATCAAACTGCCGTTCCCTTAATGAATAATCCTATATGGATTTTCGCTCTGTAATTGTTGGGTTCTGCCCCTCGTATTAGGAGGGGCAGATTCAGGAGAGTTTTGTGTTCTTCCAGGGTTAGCTGCTTATGCCAGATCGAATAGCAGAATTTCTGCTTCTTTCGTCGCTTCAATCACAACTTCTGTTTCGTTGCTGATAGCGGCTCCATCACTCGTATCAAGAGGCAATCCGTTCAGAGTAATCGCACCTCGTGCTACCTGTACCCAGGCATGACGTTGAGGTTGGAGGGTATGAGAAAGGCGATCGCCTGCTTTCAAAACCGCAGCATACAAATCTACATCTTGATGAACCGTAACAGCACCCTCTCGCCCATCTTTAGCTGCAACTAAATGCAGTTTGCCTGGAGTCTTGGCTGGGGAAAAGTTCCGTTGTTCATAACTTGGCGATAATCCGTTTTGAGCGGGTAACAGCCAAATTTGCAGCAAATGAACCGCTTCATTTTCGGAGTGATTAAACTCACTGTGTAGGATTCCTGTCCCAGCACTCATCCGTTGTACTTCACCCGGCTGAATCACTGAACCATTACCAATATTGTCCTTGTGTTCTAATGCTCCTTCTAGAACATAGGTGATGATTTCCATATCGCGATGTCCATGGGTTCCAAAACCAGCCGTAGGGCTAACGTAGTCTTCATTAATCACCCGTAGGGCGCGAAATCCCATATGTTTGGGATCGTAATAGTTAGCGAATGAAAAGGTGTGGTATGTATCCAACCAACCATGATTCGCGTGTCCTCGATCTTCAGCTTTTCTAAGTGTGATCATTGCCTGCTCCTATTTAATTCAAAACTTTAGAATTCAGAGTTTAGGCTGGCGTCTTGGGATATTCCCTGTGTTGATGAACACCAGTAAGAAGTCTTTACTCCTACTTCAATAACACCAGGCTTTTTATCAGCAATAACAGGCTTACTCATTGGGTTCTCCTGAAAAAACTAATGCTGAGAAGATGAAGTGTAAAAGAACTTTTTACCTTTTATCCTTCATCCTTTCCTTAGTGCCTTTTTCGTATATTTATACTTTAGGCTAAGTAAGGTTATTATGGAAAGTATGCACTTTAAAGTAAGGTAGTACCCAAAAAGATACTATGGCAGCTCAAGCAGCTAGTACCGAGAGAGCAAGTTGTCCGGTAGAAAGAACCCTAGAGGTTATTGGCGGACGCTGGAAAGTCTTGATTCTGCGGGAGTTATTTCAGGGCGTACAGCGTTTTGGTCAGTTGCACCGCGCTTTAAACGGCATTACCCAAAAAATGCTGACGCAACAACTACGGGAGATGGAACACGATGGCATCATTCATCGGGAGGTTTATTTGCAGGTTCCTCCTAAAGTTGAATACTCTCTAACCTCGTTAGGGGAAAGCCTGAAACCCATTATTGATTCAATGCATGAATGGGGGGTTAGGCATCTGCTAGAACAAAATCCAGAAATTTAGGACAACCGCAGGCCATAAAATAGTAAAATTAGGCAGAGTATGCATTGATAGTTATCAACTACAGGCATAGAACAACACCAGACTTTACTTGCTGAGACTGACACTTAATCCAGTAGTCACTCCTTCCTGCCTGTCACAGGATAGATGTAATTGTGGAGATTCACTGACTTTAAGTGCCAGCTAAGCTTGTTTGAACTTTAAGTATGCAAAGCCTAACCCTTCTGGGCATTATTAACTTGTAAAAATGAATTCACAAAGCAACTTTCGTACAAAACGCTCAGCGCCTACCAAGGCAGAGTTGGAAGCAACGCTTACTCAGTTAAAAGCGAAACTGAACGAAGCCGAGAAGAAAATACAAGATCAGGAAAAAAATTTGACCGAATTGAAAGAGGCTCTCGAAAAAGCCCAAAAAAAAGAAGACTCTCTCCAACAAAAAGTTGCAGATTTACAATCTGAGTTAGAGGGGCAAAAAAAATCGGTGAAGGAAACACAAGATCAGGAAGAAAATTTGACCGAATTGGAAGAGGCTCTCGAAAAAGCCCAAAAAAAAGAAGACTCTCTCCAACAAAAAGTTGTAGATTTACAATCCGAGTTAGAGGGGCAAAAAGAATCGATGCAGCAGCAACAAAAGGACCTACAAAAAATAACTCAGCTTAGTAAAGAGTTGGAAAAAGCTAAAGCAGCCGCTGTTCAACTGGCTCAAACCAATGAAAAGCTGATGCAGGAAATTACTATCCTGAAAAAAACAAACGAAATCAAAGAAGAAAAGCCAAAGGAAAACCTTAAAATACAAGTACAAGCACAGAGAGTACCCGAAACCAGGCCAGGGAGACCGATTCAAACAGAAAGTGAAAAGCCTGCTGATTTTGCTAACAAAAGCTGGTTACTTTAACGAGCCGTCGTGGTTAAGGCGACTCACCTACACCTAAGCCACAAAAGAGCCTCCCTTAGATTAAGGAGGCTAGGAATTTCAAGTTAAGCAAAGATTGGGTATTAACTCCTGTAAGGGATTAGCTCGTTAAGCAGGTTTAGCTTGTGCTCTTTGCTCGAGTAGGCGAATAATGGATGCTTTTTCGAGAATTCCGACTAGCACACCGTTATCACGAATAACAGGCAGTTGAGTGAGTTTTCCTTGCTCCAAAAGTGTCACAACTTCCAAAAGGGATTGATCGGATTTCACAGTTGTGGAGTAATCAACAGGCCGCATCAGTTCTTGGACGGGGGTTTCATTCCAGTGGGAGGTGGGTACTGCTCTCATGTCATCAACAGCGATCGCACCCAACAATTGACCATCCTCATCCGTGACTAAGAACTTGTGCCATTCTGCTTTACCAATGATGTAGTTATTGGCAAACTCTCGCAGAGACAAGTCAGCCGATACAATCGGGCTATTGGGAATCACAGCATCTTCAGCCGTTAAACCCAGTAACTTATCTTGGATTCTGGCGGATTGGGCAGAGGAACCTGCATTTCGCAGCAGGAACCAACCAATTAACAGAGTCCAGAAGCTACCGAAATTGCTAATTCCTAAGACGGCGAGGAATCCTATGCTAATGCCAATCCAACCTAAAAACTGACCAACGCGGCTAGCAAAAACTACACCTTTATAAGGATTACCTGTGATTTTCCACACCACAGACTTCAGGATATTGCCGCCATCCAGAGGTAAGCCGGGAATCAGATTAAATAAGGCCAGCATCAAGTTAATGTAGGCCAGCAGGCTAACCATCGCGGCCAATGGCCCTGTAATCGGCGTGCCGATGCCAATCGCTGTGAACAGACCGAAGAGCAAGAGGCTGACGAGTGGCCCTGCGATCGCGACCCAAAAAGATTGAGCCGGAGTTTCTGACTCTTTCTCCAACGCCGCTAGACCGCCAAAGAGAAATAAGCTGATGGATTTAACTTCAATGCCTTGCCAAAGAGCCACAAAGCTATGACCCAATTCATGAGCTAGGACGGAGGCAAATAAGAACAAGGCTGCAACAAATCCCAGAAGAAAGGCTAATCCACTAGCCAAACCCGGAAAAATAGCTGACAGTTGACCTCCATAGCTAAAAGTAACCAAGCCCAAGACTAAAAACCAGGACGGATGCACATAAAAAGGAATGCCAAATAAGTTACCAACACGAATACTACCGTTCATAAGCGCTCCCTTAAATCTTTTTATTTAAGACTTTTTTCTGTTGTTAATTTTATTTCTTGTCATGTCTCCATCGTAACGAAATGTAAAACCTTTATTCATCTATCAATTGTCGTAAGAACCGACCCCAAGAGTTCGGTTTTGAGCATGAAGGTTGCCTGTGACATCCCTCTGGATATCGCCATAATAAAATAAGGACTGCTCCCCTGTGCCTTGAGTGGCATCATCTTCTTAGAGCAGAAAGGAATCCCTTTATTAATAACCATTAGATTATGACTGTCTTTGAACGCCAAATCGCCCGCTCTTACCAGCAAGAAGACATTCAGCAGATCCTGAATCTGGCGATCGCTCGTCAGTCTGACGGCGGAGAATTTTCCCGCCAACAGCTTCTGGAAATTGCCGCTGAATTAAGTATTTCTACTGAAAGCCTAGCCCAGGCAGAACAGGAGTGGCTTCTCCAGCAACAACAGCGGCAAAAGCATCAAGAATTTAATTTCTATCGGCGCAGCCAACTCAAGAGACGTTTCGGTAAGTATTTAATTGTTAATCTTTTTTTAGTTTGTCTGAACCTACTGACGGCAGGACAACTGTCTTGGTCGTTATATATTTTATTATTCTGGGGGCTTGGGCTAGGACTTCATGCTTGGGATACCTATCAATTACAGGGTGAACACTACGAAAGAGCCTTCCAGAAGTGGTATCGCAAGCACCAGCTCACACAAGTTGCCCACTCACTTTATAGCCGCATCAACAACTGGCTGAAAGCGGTAAGCTGAAGCAAGCGGTAACGCCAAGAGTTATATAAAGTAATTTAAGAAATTTAGCTTTCTTTTAGAGAGCCTAGGATGGCTTTGGGATAAACTGGCAGTAATCTCTAATCCTGCAACATCCTAAAAAATAAATTTATTGTGCCCAAACCCTTCTTATTAACACGCGTACTCCTGCGTTTCGACGAGCCATCTGAAGATATGGTAGGAAACCTATCTGCTGCTGCGTTTACACCTGATGGTAGCTTATGGCTCGGTTCCGATGAAGGCATAACCATTGAGCGCTTATCTCTGATTGAGCCTTATATCTTTGGAAAGCACCAGTCATTTTCGATGGGAGATTTCGTCGAACTCTTTAATCAGGAGGACGAAATCGACATTGAAGGCATGGATTACGAAAATAATTATCTTTGGTTAACAGGTTCCCACAGTACAAAACGCAAAAAGGCGAAAGGAAAAAATCCACAGAAAGATTTGGATAGACTCGCAACCATCAAAGCTGAGCCGAACCGTTATTTAATTGCTCGTATTCCTGTTATTAATGGGGAATTATTAAAATCCGGGTCGCTGCCTGATCATCCCGACCAAAAATTGACAGCGGCATATTTACAAAAAACAAAAGACGAAAACATTCTGATTGAAGCGCTCAAAGATGACTGCCACTTAGGGCCATTTTTAAGCTTTCCGCTTCCCAGCAAAGAAAATGGCTTTGATATTGAAGGATTAGCGGTTCATCAAGGCAAGATTTTTCTAGGATTTCGGGGGCCTGTGCTCCGAGGTTGGGCGATTATTGTGGAGATAGAAGTTGAAGAAAAAGAACCAGGAATCTTAACGCTCAAAAAAATTGGTGAAGAAGGAAAGCTCTACAAAAAACATTTTGTAAACCTGAATGGATTGGGTGTGCGGGAACTGTGTTTGAACGGTGACGATTTGATCATTCTGGCAGGGCCAACCATGGATTTGGAAGGTTCCTTGCGAATCTTCCGCCTGAAAAATGCCCTAGAGCATCCGAGCAACAGCCTATCGAGTCAGGAATCAGGAGATTTGGAGCTTTTATTTGACTTACCTTTTAATGTGGGCGCTGATCATGCTGAGGGATTAGCACTCTTTCCTTGTTTGGGTGAGTCAGATTCCCTTTTGGTCGTTTATGATTCACCCGATGAAGCAAGGCTTGTTAAACCGCATAGTGTTTATGCGGATGTTTTTAGATTGAAATAAAGAGAAATCTAAAAAGAGCTAAGACGGGAAGAATTAGAGCCTCGGTAATGAATAAGTGATTTGGCTCAAATCATCTCGTAAGAAGGCTTCTTCTTGGGTTTCTCCTAAAACATTTGCCAGTACAATCGCTTCTTGATAAAGAATGCGAGCATTGACCAAATTCCCTGTCGCTCTATAAAGTTGAGCCGCATACCTCAGCGAAAGCAGTTGTTCTCGACGGTTTGCCTGTGTTTGGGCTAAAGCTTTGTGTTGTTCAAGAAGTTTGAGCGCCACCGGATACTGCTTCATGGCGCTATAAGATTGCACCAGACCCCTAAGTGCACGAAACTGATTGGGGATATCCCGCGTCGCTTGTGCCACTCGCAATCCTCCTTGATAGGTGATTAAGGCATCCCTGTAAAGGTTGACAGCGCGATAGGCGTCTGCCAAATTATTTCGTGTATTTGCTTCCCCTAGGGAATCGTCCGCCCGACGTCGCAAAACCAAGGCTGCTTGGTAACGCTTAATCGCCTCAAAATAACTTCCCTGTGCTGCTGCCGCTAAACCCAGGTTACTCAAACTTAAGCCCTCGCCCGCTTTATTCTGGATACTACGAGCAATCGTCAGGGCTTCTGTAAAGGTGGCCTGAGCCGATTCAGGACTGCCGGATTCCAGCAAAATGGTGCCCAAGTTATTCAATCCATAAATCTGTCCTTGAAAATCTCGGCGTGAACGAGCAACCCCAACTCGCCGTCTTAGGGCATCTTCTGCTTGCCGATAGCGTCCCATTTTCGCATAGGTTACCCCGATGTAGTCGTAAGTCACACCCTCACCCTCAAGGTCACCAATTCGCTGATAAATGTCGAGTGCCTGTAACCAGTTGGCGATCGCTTTGTCATAATTTCCCTGCGCCTGCGCCTGTCCTCCTAACCGCATCAAGAAATCGGCCTGATTTCGATCTTCCCCTTGAATCCCATTGTTTAAAGGGACATCCAGTTGTTCTAGGAGTTCAACCTCTGGCACGCCTGGAGGCACAAATTGAGCTTGGACTCCCGTACTGAAAGTCAGGATTAAGCTGTTAAGGGTTAGCGCTACGGCTGTGTAAAAACGAGTATGCCGTCTTAGCTGGGAGCCAGGACATTGATTCCCTGACGGGTTGTTGCCACGAGTGCAAGAGGTGAGGTATGAGGGACTTTTAATCACCCCTTTGGTGTTTTTCACGACTGACAAACCCTGTTTATTCATCACATTCTCCCCGATTGCTAAAGTTTACCGACCACTTCAGCGCTTAGATCATTGCACGCCCTATGATTTTCTCTATACAGATAGAGCATTAACTTGGGAATTTGCCTGTAGGGAAGCCGCCTGAGCCAAATAAATCAGGCGAATATCTTCAGGTAAGGCTGTTTCCAAAGTTTGATAGCCTTTTTGGAGCTGAATTCTCACTTGGGCGGGTGAAACCACTTCTCCCTCCGCTTGCAAATAAGCTGCAATTCGTGTTTCGCTCCAGTGGAACGTCTGAGCCATGATCACAATCAACCGCATTACGGGTTGGAGTTGTTCTAATGCTTGTTCCAGGTAACACCAGAACGGTGGGGGTGCCGCATTGAGATCGTAGTGAATTTCCTCCACTGGCGGCAAATCCGCTTGGTTAATACAGAAGGCGGTCATGTTGATCAGCCAGTTTTGAAAGGAACTCGTCCCCGGAGTACTTTCATAGCGTAAATCTAGACCGCTGAGTTCGTAGAAGATGTGACGCCAAGTCAGAGCAAATAGATATTCAGCCTGTACCGGCGATCGCGCCGAGTGCCGAATCAATGTATAGACAATTGGACTGTAGCGACAGAAAATAGCCGTGAAGTACTTTCCCTGCTCTGGATGACGCTGAAACAGGGTCAGCAATTCCTGATCGCTGTGATGAAACAACGATTTGACAATCGGGTGATTGGATTCGGAAAAATGGGGGATTTGCACAATCTTTAATTTACAACTGGACTCAGGGAATTAGAGAAGATGCTTCTTACTATATCTACCACCTTTGACACTCTCCACAGCTCTAGGCGGAGATACTTGGTTCATCGACATGCCTTGAAATAGACTTCTGTCCACAACTTAAGGCTTCAAACTGGACTTGGCCAGAGTAATGATGGAACTTCGGTAAAATTAGTAACATCTAAGAACAAGTCTTGTGCTAATAATTTTACGAATAACAGGACAACAGAGCCATCAAAGTTAAAATCGGATTATCACGCGTTTTCAGTTCATGATTTTATCCGTGAATTTTATTTCCCTCCTGCTTGAGTCCCTACCTCTGGGTTCATTTTTGCCCGGTCTTCCTTTGGATAGCCTGTTTTCCACCCAGGGCATTATGGTGATGCTATTGGTCGCCTATGCGGGTGCCATGTGGATGTTTCTCACCAGTGCCCCCAAAGTTCATACCATCATGGTGTCGGATTTAGAGATAGCGCGACAGTTCTATGAAGGTCTGCTCAATTTGGCGGCGGCGGAAGTTCCTTTACACTACTATTACAACTACGAGCAAACCCTGGGCACTAGTACGCTTGACCCCCTTTACATGTCAGCGACCAACTTGGGAAGCACCAGCGCCACCAAACTCAGAGGTGCTGATGGGTTGTGGTACCAACTCAGAAAGAATACTCAGTTACATGTGATCTCTGGGGCAAGCCTGGGTAAGAAAAATCAGCAACGCCACGTTTGCTTCGACCATGACTGCTTAGAACAAGTGTTGATGCGAGTGCAAATGCAACGCCTCAAGTATAAAGTTCGTGCCGAGAAGCCCCTAAATTTTCTCGTCAAAGATTTAGATGGTCGCGTGATCGAATTAGCAGAAGTTTCCAATTAACTGCGATTTATGCCTAGGGGCACAGTCGGATGTGCCCCTAAAAAGCTTTAAATCTCTCGATTCTGACCGTATTTCTCGCGAATGTGCGTATTAAAATACTGTCCGACAGACGGAGCAATCTTCATTTCGTGGTACACACTCTTAGGTACATCTCGATATTGGTAGACGCTGCCACTGTTGAATTCAACTCGCAAGATTTGAGCCGCTTCGTCATAGTCAAATGAGCGAATCACATGACTAAACGTTTTGAGCAGGGGAAATGCAATCACATCCCGAATACTGGCACTATCGGTTAACAACATCACTAAGCGGTCAATTCCTATCCCAAGGCCGCCCGTGGGAGCCATCCCATATTCCAATGCTGTGATAAAATCTTCATCCACTCCCGGCGCTTCCAAATCTCCGGCTGCTTTCCGCGCCGCCTGTGCTTCTAGACGTTCGCGTTGGTCGATGGGGTCGGTTAACTCCGAAAAGCTATTTGCCGTCTCCCGTCCTACGATAAATAGCTCAAAGCGCTCGACTAAACCAGGCTTATCCCGATGCGGCTTGGCAAGGGGAGAAATTTCTACGGGATAATCCAGGACAAACGTCGGCTGAATCAAGGTTTCCTCAACCTTCTGCTCGAAACATTCATTGAGCAGTTTTCCGATGGATGAACATGCATCCACACCCGTGATTCCCGCTTGACGAGCCGCCGTTTGCGCGGCTTCCAAGGTCTCAAATTGAGTAAAATCTAAACCGATCTTTTCCTGCACCAACTGATGCATGGTGATTCTACGCCAAGGGGGGGTTAAGTCAATTTCTTGACCCTGGTAGGAAATTTTCAGCGTCCCTAAGACATCTTGTGCAGCGGTGGTAATCAAATTTTCCGTCAACTGCATCATGTCATTGTAATCCGCGTAGGCTTGGTAAACCTCAACGGTGGTAAATTCCGGGTTATGGCGGGTAGAAATGCCTTCATTCCGGAAGATCCGCCCTAGCTCAAACACCTTCTCAAACCCCCCCACCACCAGTCGCTTCAGAGGCAACTCGGTGGCGATTCGCAGGTACAGCTCCATGTCCAGGGTATTGTGATAAGTGATGAAAGGACGCGCCTCTGCCCCCCCGGCTTCCGACTGAAGCACGGGCGTCTCAATTTCTAGAAAGTCTTGTTCTTCCAGGTAGCGGCGAATGGAAGCGGTGATTTTGGCGCGGCGTCGGAACGTTTCCCGCACAGTGGGGTTGACAATCAGGTCAACGTAGCGTTGACGATAGCGCTTTTCTGTATCCGTAAGACCATGCCATTTATCGGGTAAGGGCAAAAGGGACTTCGTCAGCATAGTGTAGCGGCTGACATAAACCGAGAGTTCACCCTTTTCGGTGCGCTTAATCGTTCCCTTGACGCCGATAATGTCTCCAATGTCGGTGAGTTGCTTTAAGTGGTTGAAGGCATTGGGCACATCTGCCATTCCGGTGGTGATTTTCTGCTTATCGAGGTACAGCTGAATCGTGCCGGTTTCGTCCTGAAGATTGAAGAACGCCAGTTTTCCGAAGACTCGACGTGCTAAGATTCGACCTGCGATCGCCACTTCAAGATCAACTTCTTCACCATCGGGTAAGTCGGCAAATTTTTCCTGGAGTTCTGCGGCGTTGTGAGTCGATTCCCAATGGTAGGCATAGGGATTCATCCCAATGGCTTTGAGCTGGTGGACTTTCTCCAAGCGTGCTGCACGGATTCCTTCTAAATTTGAGTGATCTTGGGGTTCTGGTGGGGACTGCTCGGAGGGCATAGTACTGAATAACTAAAGGCTTGTGTTGTGTGACAAAAAGCGCATCCTTGCTGAACGTTGAAGAGCGCCGGGGCTTGGGTCAATTATAGGGAATGATCGGGACGTGTTTGAGCGATCGCCCTTTGGGACGGTACCATCAAGGGCAATCGCGTTGTTCCAGAATACGAATTGCGCTAGCGCTTGCTCCAGTCGCTTCGCTGCTCTCATACTCAAAGTGCTGTTCACGCACCCGCAAAGCCGAGCGCTTCCCCAAAACAGGCTTCTATTTGTGATGATTTTTGACCAAATCTTTTAGGTAAGAGTGTGCTTTTTCGGGTGTGAGGAGAAAAATCTGACCATTGCACAAAATTTCATACTTTCCCCCGTGATAACCATGCCCTGAAATCAGCCCTTTTTTAACGGCCTGATTGCCCAGCTTGGTTAATTCGTTCGTCAAAGCAGATTCCTTGGCGGCTGTTTTTCTTTCCACCATCTGCTCTTCGTTATTCTCATCCATTCTTTTCAGGCTCCTTCCTATTCCTCATCTGTGTCTCTGCTCTAGCGATGCGGTGCGTGATTCTTGAGCAGAATCCTCGCTCAAAGCGCAATCGCTACGTCTTTGCCACTCTACTCTTCGGTAACCCCTGCTTGGACGCTAGTGCATCCTCTCAGTTCGTCCCTCTGAGCGACGTTTGACTCAGCTCAGCCTAACTCAAGAAGGCGGCGGCTTTGGGAACGGAAACCGTTGCTCCTAATTTCCCTCAATCTCACTGCACTTGAGCCTATGCTCGGTAAACCCTAACCTCAGTGCTGATACGCTCAACAAATGGGACGTTGGTTGGGTTTCACGGCATGAATATACTCACTGCCCGCTAAGGGCCATCCTCGCTTGTAAGATGCTTCTTCCGGCTGCCCCCAGCCTAACTGCAAGATAATCTCCAAAAACGTTGAATTACCGTGTACAGAGAGACTGGCCCATTCCGTTCCTTTAATGATTACTCCAACCTCATCAAGCCTAATCTGTCGATAGTCTTTGCCTGAGTTAATGCTTAAGTACAAATCCATGCCCTGTGTCACACTGTGCCAAAACGCCAGGATTGAGGTCTTAGCCGCCTTGAGGATTTCCAAATCACTAGAGAGCGCCGCTAGTTGATCATCGACGGCAGGGTAGCGCAAAGTTGTGCCCTTCATCGTTAACTGCCGCCAAACAATGCCTGAAACTTGGTGTTGCCGCTGATAGCGATGAACAGCCGCCTTGAAGTCTCGATAAGCACTGAACTTTTGAATGCCATCCGGTTTCAGAAATTGATCGAGCAACGGACTGCCAGACGCCGAAGCGGCAAGATTGAGACGCTCTCCATTGATACAGGCGCGACGCTCATCCGCCAAAATTTTGATTAGCTCCTCGGTGCTGTAGACCTCTGACATCAGCACACCCAATAACATTGCACTAAAAGACAGATTAGCGTGTGAGCCTGACCCACTATATTTTAGATTTTAGATTTTAGATTTTGGATTTTGGAGTGTTTTGCCAAATCCTTATCTTGAGTTCCTGAATTAATCGAGGAAACTTTATCCGCCACCGCTCCGGCAAAATCTAAAATCATGGGGAAAAGCCTTACTTTAACGTTCACCTTCCACTAGCTCAGTATTGAATTCGTTGAAAGTTCGCCGCTTCAACTCAACGGATTCTGAACGAGGCAGCAAATCAAACACTTTCCGGAAAGCATCGTCTACCTGCTCATAGGGCACTTGTCCCGTCACATTCAGAACCACCTTACCCTTTTGGTCCAGGATCACCGTCTGGGGCACTAAGCCTTGGTAGTAGTAGCCTGGTTCTGTTGGTTGATACTTAGACTTCGGGGGTAGACTATCGATGTTAATCGGCAGAAAATTGGCGGCTCGTCCATAAGGATCTTGGAGCTGTGAGATAACGGCGGCATATTGCTTGCAATCACTGCTGTCATCTAAGTAGAACACCAACAGCGATGGTCTCTCGCGCCTCAAAGACTCTGTCAACGTTACGCGTGCTGGGACTAGAGAGCCATTTCCAGCATAGAGGGCGAAGATGTTGCCGTCAAACTTGTCATCATTCAACCCGGCTAGAGCCGATGGTGTCCCGATGAGCCACAAGCAACTTAAAAAAGCCACTAAGCTCAACAAGCCGCAAGCGACCCGATGCCTCCCTGAATGGCGAGCAGTCAGAAGTTGACTGGAAAACCGTCTAAAGTTAAAAATCATACTCCAGTGAATGTGAAACCTTAATTTTCTCTGATTAGGTCTTGAATTGACATGTTTTACCGATTTCTTGTTTATAACGAAATTACTATAGCTTTACCTATAACCTCCCTACTCTATATAGAATTATCTCTGGTTGTAGGTCGTTTGGTGGTCGCGGCCTAATCCTAATTCCGGAAAGTGGGGGTCTGCGGCTCAATCTGGATGCATTGTGAGCGTACTACCGTCAGTCGCTGGAAAAGTTTTCAGTTTTCATGGGGATAGGGTGTGAGCTGTAGCCTTCTGATCCAAGACAGTTAGTTTGCAAGCCTTGCCCCAAAGGTGCTGACAACACACTTAAACGGTGACTCGACTGAGGTGTCACTGTTGTGCAACCGACTGATGATTTTTAAGCGACGGGTGGGGAGATAAGCAGATGGGGAGAATAAAATACTGCACCCGTCCTATTGGCGGTGATGGACTGTTAGTCTTAGCAGAGATTTAAAGATTGGGTTTCATTGGGAGCAAACTCAGACTCAATAGGTATTACTGACAACAATCCAAGGCTCAGATTATACCAAGTCTCAGCATCAACAATTCCGTTTACTATCAAAGCGTTAATTTGTTGGAAGTTTTCGACGGCTGCCTGTGTGGCCAGATCAAATTGCCCATTGACCTCTAGCTTGAAGCCCTTAAAATTGAGCAACTGCTGTAAAACTCTGACAGCGCTACCAGAACTCCCTTGACGTACAATAGGCAGTTTTAAAGCCGCTTGCCTGGTAGAAACTGGCGAAAAATTAGAAGTATGCATGTTTAATATTTGAGACGTGAAGGTTTCTATCTAAGGCTAAAGAAAATGGCTCCTCTTTCGCCTCCCTCCTCTAGGAGAATTTAGCAGCACTCAGCATTACTAAAGTCACTAAAATTGTTAAGGAAGTTACACTTTGGGATGCGTTTTCTGAGCTATAGCACAAGAGTTTGAACAACAATAATCAAATAATCAGCATTAATGTCAATGAGCAAGATTAGCATCCTCATGTAACGGCTGCTTTAAGTCGAATTGCTTGACAATTTGCTGGGGATTGCCGATAACCACAACACCGGGAGGAACAGACTTGCGGACAACGCATCCCAAACCCACAGCACTATCTGCCCCAATGTTTACCCCTTTCATCACTGTCGCTCTGGCTCCAATCCACACATTGCGCTCAATCACAATCGGGGCCGAAACTTTGGGTCCGGGAGGGCAGTGACGTAGGTGCGGTTCTAGGTTGTGATAATCGCTATCGGCAATGGCGCAGTCAGAAATTAGGCACTCATCCCCAATCGTAATGGAGCGCTCACAGCCGATCCAAGAGCCATTCAGTAATACGTTACTACCAATAGTGACTGTGCCTGAACCATAGATCAAGACATGTTTACCCAGGCGACTTCCAGGCCCGATGGTCACTTTAACTGTACCATTAACCTGCAAGGTGCCTTTGATTCGCACCCCTTTAGCGAGCAATACATTAGGATATCGCATCCGATAGAACAGTCGCTTGGCTTCAAAATAGAGGTTAGCTAAATCCTTCAGAACTGGATGATTGATCGGCGGCATAGCACTAAA
Organism: Microcoleus sp. AS-A8; assembly: GCA_039962225.1. NCBI lineage: Bacteria > Bacillati > Cyanobacteriota > Cyanophyceae > Oscillatoriales > Microcoleaceae > Microcoleus > Microcoleus sp. AS-A8. The sequence goes on along the minus strand of JAMPKV010000040.1, from coordinate 17,475 downwards.
TTCAACGTTTCTGGGGTTGATTGACAGAACTGCCATCGGCAGAAAAACGCAGCAAGACCAAGGAATAGGGATTCAACGTCAACGGTTTTTGCTCCAACGTGGCTGTATCTAGGGAGGTCGTCGTTACGCCAGTGGCATCCAGGCACAACATCAGTAGTTTGTCCGGTTTTGCATCCATCTGCGTCGCCTGAACGTTGAGTGTGGCAAGTCCAGCTGACTTATTAATCAACAAGAGTGAGCGCCCCCCATCTTTCTGCAAAACTGGCATTGCTTCCACAAAGGAGTGGTTGCTGTCTGCCTGCATCACTGTACCAGTTAGATATTTGATTCCCCAAGCAAACACGGTTGCAGCAGGTCGTAGATTATTTTCAGGATCGATCAGACCGTAAACTCCATCCTTAAGATGCCATGAGGTCGCCATGTCAATGCCGGCATCCGCCAGATTTTTGAGTACCGACGCAAACCAGACGGCTCCAACATGGGTATGTTGGCGATTTTCACCCGATCGCCAATCGTAGTTAATGTTATATTCTCCCAGCAGTAGTGGCACGTTGCGATCGGGGATGTACTGCTTCGCTAATTTGCGAAATTCCTGCACCTGATTCCTATAGTTTGGTGTGTAGGACATCAGCGTGTCAGTGGATGCACTGGCATCGCCACTGCCGTAACGGTGCCAGGAAATGAAGTCTACATTCGGTTCGCACGCCTTCAGAAAGGCCGCGAGTCGTCTGGGTTCGTCCCAAGTCTGCACTGGCCCCCCGACTTTAATCTGGGGGTCTTGACGCTTCATCGCTGTCGCCGTCTTGTTGTAGATTTTCCAAAGCTCGTCGAGTTTACCCGCTTTTTCGTAACGAACATCTTGTTCGTTGATGGGCTCCCAATAAACCACTTTTCGCTGCTGGCGTCGGTTGAGAATTTCCACCAATTGAGCACAGAAAGCCGCATAGTTATCGTACTCAGAAGGGTCGAGTAGACCATCTTGGGTCTGAGCCATCCACTGGGGCCAACCAGAAATGTTCTGGATGATTGTCGGTCGTTGGGGATAGGAGGCATCGTAACCCGCTTTTATCTTGGCCTCATCCCAGGTTTTGGTGGTAGAGTTAGTCCAGCGATCGCTTAATCCCGCGAAGTGAATCCGAATTAAACCGATGCCTAGTTCCACTAGGCGACTCTGATAGACTGGGTCAGCCGCCGCTTCTGGTTTAGTGATTTCGTAGTCGTTGGAGCCAAACGTGAAGGGAGTGGTTTGAGCTACTGCTGTCGCCCAATCTACCCTCACTCTTGCGGTAATAGAATTTGTAGAAGACAGCCTAGGGGTGGATGAGCCTGGATTCTCTCCCATAATCTTGGTAAAGATTCGACGATGGCAACTTGTGTTTAAAACCTGAGCTAACGCACCGCCAGATACGGCTAACTTGAGCATGACTCTACGCCGCATAGCTCAGGAATTCACTAAAGACTCATTAGAGCGATACGGATAGGCTTTTGAGTTGGCCTCCACACCATTAATGACTAAACCCAAGATTTTGGCACGGTGCTGATCCAGTTGATCGAGGCTCTCATTCACGGAGTTACTATAGCTCGTACCGGGTCGGACGACAAATAACACGTTGGGGACGACGTTAGCCATCAAAGCGGTTTCACTGGTCAGACTAACTGGAGCGCTGTCAACTAGGACGTAGTCATAGTTATCCGCAGACTCAGCAACAGCCAGACTCTGCTCGAATCTTCCCCGCCTCACCAGTTCTACAATCTTGCCTTGTTTGGGTAAGGTTGGCAGTAAATCTAGACTCGGCTCTACTGATATTGGCTGCTGGACTTCGTTGGCCAAGCGGACGGCGTCAGCCGATTCCCGTTCCCGACCATAACCCAAGCGTCGGCTCAGTTCGGCTTTGCGGAAATCCCCGTCCACGAGCAGGACGCGGAAGCCTAAATCTGCCAAGGCTCTAGCCAGTCCTAGGGTCACCGTTGTCTTCCCTTCCCCCATAATCGCACTAGTAATCAACAAGCGGCGATCATTAAGAGGTTGTAAGCTAATCGCTGAGGCCAGTCGCTGAAACTCAACTTCTGTTTCCGTACCCACTTGCCAGCTTAGGCCAGAATTCCTGAGCCTGGGAATGCGTACCACAATCGGAAATTTGATGGATTGCAAGTCTTTGGGACTCAACAGCGGATTCCGGCTCTCTAGGAACAGCACCAACGCAATGCTACCGATAAGGGAAGCCATCAGGCCACTGAGGACAGTGATTGACCGCTTGGGGCCGGAAGGCTTGGAGTCAACCTTGGCAGGGTCAAGTACCTGCACGTTCGGATAAGTATCAAAGGCGTTAATATTGTTCTGCTGCACTTGGGCTACCAAGCCTTTGTAAACCCCCTCAGCGACATCAACCTGCCGTTGCAGTTCCAACAGTTGAGCCTGAGAAGCGGGAAGGGATTTTAAGGCAGCGTTCAGTTTGGCAATCTCTCTCTGTAGTTGCTCGGCCTGTCGCTGCTGACCTGTGGCTTCACTCTCGGCAAGCACCAATTGCTGGATTAAAGTGGCACGTCCATCAGTCCCGGTAGATACTGTGGTGTCTACTCGCGTGCCAGCGGCTGATTGAGCGATGTAATCCTGAAGCTTACGCTGCAACCCGTCGCGCTCGGAAACCAGTTTCTGTACGGCTGGATGGTTATCGGTGAAAGTAGCTCTGAGCTTCAGCAATTGGGCGTCTACTTCCGCCAGTTTGCTGCGAACGAACTGGTAGTTTTGGTTCTCACCCAATCCTAGCGATCGGATAGCCTGGTTAGGTGTAAGACTTAAGCGAGTCGATAGGACTCTGATTCGATTTTCACTCGCCTGAGCTTGAGCCAGTACCTGCGCCTGCACAGTAGTCAGATTATTGATGGCGCTCACAATTCCTTGGGTTTGTGCTTCGCTGTTGACCAAACCTGTGGACTGCTTGAACCGTGCTACTGCTATGTGCGCCTGACTTAATCTTTCCCTAGCTTGATTCAGTTCTTTCTGACTAAACTGCTTGCGAGACGCACTATCAGCTTGACGCAATTCATTCAGACGCTGTTGATACACTTCGAGTAAGGTGTTCGTTCGCTGGCGTGCCAATTCGGGCGTTGAACCACTGACAGCCAGTGAGACGATGGTGGATTGTTCCTGAGGAGATGCTTTGAACAACCGCTTGTAGTTCGCGAGTCTGGAAAACTTACTTTTCTCAGGGTCAGAGTCTAACACCCGTTCTAGCAGCGCATCACTGGTTAGGATAGAAGCCTGAACTTTTAAAGGATTGACTTCACTAGAAAAACCAGGGTCGGCATTTCTAAGGGAACCCAGCGTTCCTAAATTGGCATCTAGATTGCCGCTTTTCTGAGGCAGAATAAGCTGTGCCGTAGCCGTCCAAACTTTAGGAGAAGTTGCCAACTTGCCAACGGTGGCTGCAAGCACGAGCAAATTCAATATGAATAAAGATTTCCAGTGCCTAGTGGCAATTGCAGCTACTTTACCCATGAATTTATAGATACCAAAAGATGCTTCTCAAGGCTAACAAGTTAATTACCCTTATTGATAATATTAAGGAAATTACAGACGATTTTCATCTGCAATTGGATAGAACTTTTTCCGTGCTTCAGTATCTCCTGCTAACTGCTCCCAGCTGGTTATAGAGCCATCAGGCGGCTGGATTTCCGAGAGAATTGCACCCAACCAGACAAAGAAGAACCAAAAATACACGGTCATCCAGGTCAAGGGTGTGGCATTGCACAGCACGTACAACGCCACCAGGCTAGCAAATGCTCGCTTGCCGAGTGGGTTACCACGAACGGCTGGCCCCCAGAAATTCCACAGTGTTAAGGCTAAAGCGGCAACAAAGACGACGAAACCGACGATTCCGTGCAAATAAAGAACTGAAGCGTAGGTTGAGAAAGAACCTAAGGCAATGTCGTAGGTATACCATTTGACTGAGCCTCTGATGATTCCCCACCCTAGCCAAGGTGATTCTTGCCAAGCTTCGAGTGTTTTGCGAACCACAAGTTCCCGGTCTTTCGATGACTCAGCGCGAGCACCCGTGAAAATTTCCATGGGTTTTTCAATTAACTGACTTAAGGTCAGCCCCAAAAGAGCACAAAGTAATGAAGTGAAGGATGCGCCCCACAGAGAACCTTGACGAACCCACCGACTGCGGAAACACCCCAGAATCAACAAAGCCAGGGGAAAGCAGACCCAAGCAAGACGACTCTGACTAATGAGCAGAGAAACTAAGCAACCGGCTAAAGCCCATCTGCGTAGGCGGCGGTCGGTTTCACCTAAGCAGATAAAGAAACATAGAACCGTGCAAACTCCCACGATAGGGGGGTCTGGCGTGTAAAGGACTGTCCTGGGTAAAGGGATGCCAAAGAACGGTTGAAACGCGGCAAATGTGACTTTCAGGCTTAGTTTATCCCCTGGAAGCAGTCGTGCTAGTGGCGGAATAAAACCGGATCCGCCAATTTTCAGGAAAAGCATTGCTAATTCAATAGCAATGGTTACTAAGTAGCCGGTTGTCATCCAGGCAACGGCACGCGTCACCACCCGAACCCTGATCTGATTCCAAAAGGGTAGTGATAGACAGACAAAGATTAAGAAATAGCTCTTGACAAAGGTGACTACGAACGCAGCCGTTTTCTGAAATTCAAATCCTGTGCTACCCAGACCAATGATGGCAGTCCAAGCCATGACCAAAGCCATCGCCAACCACGCCCATACACTGACTGGTAATGAAGTTCTGATGAGCTTGTTGAGGTCAAAGGTAATGACCAGTAAAAGCACTAAAATAGCTGGGTAGAGCAGAGTCTGTATACCTGAGAGCCACCACAGGGGTGTTAGAACAATCGTCCAATAAATCACCCGCTCTGGGAATGACAGGGCACCTAATTTGAAATCTTTGATTGACGAAGCTGTTGGGTTAGAGGTGACGTTTAACATTCAACGCTTGCAGAGCGAAAGGTTTAACTGAATGAATTTTCGGGTTATCAAAGGATTAGGGTTGGGATTGTTGCAGGCTTGAGTTACGACTTGTACGAAGTTTGCTGATGAACTGGAGTAGGGCACGGCTCATTTTAGGTGAAATCAGTCGCATCAGCAGTGCCTTAATCAATAGATTTCGAGTCCAGCTTTCTCGTAAAATCGGGGGATGTAGACGAATTGCCATCCATAGCTTCTGAATGGCCTGCTGAGAGGCGGCTGTCGTTCCAACCCTCATCAAGTATAGGTGAGCTGAGAACCTGTACGTATTGGCAAGACTTTGATTCTTTAAAGACTGTATTTCTGGTGGTGCAGATTGAAATCCTCTGTCAATGACGATGAGATTACATTTTTCCATCACCTCAACTTTAGAAGACGCAGAGTTTGAAGTTATCCGGTAAAGAATCTGAGGTTTAGGCACCACCACAAAAGGCCAACGAGCAGCTAACCGTAGCCAGTAATCCCAATCTGCCGCACATGGCAAAGCAGGATCGAACTCTCCCACAGATTCAATAGCTTCTCTACGAACCATGCAATTTGAGCCGCTAACAATGAAGTCTCTGACTAGCAACTCGGCATAAACATTTCCTTCAAAAAAAATAGGTTGATCAACTTGAAGAGATTCTCCCTTTTCATCCATGTAATAAGCCCAGCTATAAACTACTCCGGCCTCTGGATGCTGCTGTAGGGCGGCTAACTGTAGCTCTAATTTATCCGGTGTCCATAAGTCATCGGCATCAAGAAACGCCATGAACTTGCCAGTAGCTAGAGAGATGCCGCGATTGCGTGCTACTGATTCTCCGCCATTTTCATATGAGAAAATCTTCAGCCGTAAATCCTCAACTGTATTGAGCAGTTCTAGGGTCTTGTCGGTTGAGCCATCATTGATAACAATCAGCTCAAAGTCTGAAAACGTCTGATTCAGAACTGATGTAATCGTTTCTAGAATCGTTCGTTCCGCATTGTAGGCAGGAACAATCACAGAGATGGTTGGCATTGTTTTATCGTTTTCATCAAATTGAGAAGTGTGCTGTAGTTGTGGCGTGCATCAAAGCGTTCTTCCGCTAGGCGGCGGCTGGCAGTTGCCATTGTGTATCGTTTTGTGTTGTCACCAGCGATCGCTCGCACAGCGGTAACCAGCCCACCCGCATCCGACGGTGGTACAATCAAGCCGTTTACTCCGTCTTCTACTTCTTCGCGCAATGCGCCCACATCCGTCGCGATAACCGGCAATCCCGCCGCCATCGCTTCCATCACGGCAATTGGCAAGCAATCGCCTTGCGTCGGAAACACAAAAATATCTGCCTTCGCATACAGTTCCTTAAGGGGTTGGCTGTTGGGAGTCAAACCGCAATGCACTTGCACGCCTTCCATTCCCGCTAGTTCGCGCTCGATACTGGTGTCTTTGGTAACAATGTCCAGTGTGCAATCGTGAGTCAATCCGCTGCGAAATGCCTCGACTAGCGTGTAACCCCCTTTGCGTGCAAATTCACCGGCTACGAACAACAACCGCACTCTTGGGTTTGTCGAAATTGGGTCTGCCGCCTTGTCGCGCCCGAAATGCCATTTTTCCATGTCCACGCCGGGGGGAATCACTGTGATTTTGTCGGCAGGCACGCCGTAGTCAGTAATCAGCGAATCTTTAGCCCACTGACACCACGTCACAAGGGCGGTAGCAGCGTGATAGGTACTCCGGTTCCACAGAAATTTGCGCTGTTCGAGTAAGGAGTTACCGCCCACTTTGTGGTTGTACCCCTCGCCGACAGAGTCATAGTTGAATGGTGTGGCGTCCGTCGAAATAATGGTTGAGATCTGCTTCATAAAGGGAAAGCCAAACAACGCCAGCGTCTGCGTATGCAGGAACAAGGCATCAAGCGGTTGAATCTGCAAAGCTGTCTTGATGGCATCACGGGCGCGTAAACTGGCTTGGAGCGACCAATTATTGCGAATAATTGGCATACGCTCCCAAATGTCGTTTTCGCCGGTTTTAATCGGCATCCACGTTGGGTGGATGTCGGCATCTTCTGCTACCCACCGTCTTAGGTTCTGGTAGTGGGTGACGTGTCCTAATCTGTGTTCGATTACAAAACCAAAATTAAGCATTAATATTTAACCTTTTTAGAAGTTAATTGATGATGCAATTTTCTATAATTCTCTCAAGTTTTTGATTGAATATTAATTTATATTGAGGCTATTCAATGGGTTAGGAATAAATAAACACAGAGGTCAGACGGCTTTCCAGAATAGGGAGAAACAGAGTAAGGAGAAGAGTAACTTTAATAATTAATTGGGTATTGTAGAGTTTTTGGCATTATTTTTTATTTTGAAATAACGCCAACTTATTGGCAACTTTGCCGACTAGAGATGAGTACATTAAAAAATTCTTTGCAGCTAAAAAGCGAACGCAGACTAGATACATGGCAATAAATAAAAATGGCTTCCAGATTACAGGTACGCTCATAGAAATTAAAATTCCAAAAAGCGCAAATAGGGCGGCTTTAAAGGAAGGAATTAAAAACTTCATTAATGGCCAACCCAGTTCGCGGCAACCCACCCACCACCAGTAGACTGTCCAGGAAATTCCCAGCACGACAGCAACTGCAATACTCACCCCCACAATTCCTGCTTGCCAAGCCCCAAGCAGAAAGCCCACAATAGCGATGGGAGCAATATAAAGGTTGACCTTGGCATTAACACCAGGGCGACCTTTGGCAGACAACATAGAACCGATTTGACCGTTGATCAGTCGAAAGTAAGCAAAGATAAGTAACCAAGGAATTACTGCACTCGCAGGTATCCACTTGGCTCCAAATACTAGAGAGATTGCCCGTTGGTCAATGATTAAAAAGAATAAGGCGTATAGGGGAGCAGTTAGGTAAGCAACTTGTTCAACAACTGCCAGCAGGCCATTCTCCTGCTGTTTATCATCTGGCAATTGAGCGAAGGCTGATATCCCAATTTGACCGATCGCTTGACCGAGGATTGTGGTGAGCGCCATCGTCAACTGATATGCAAAATTGTAGTAGCCCAGATTGGTACTACCCAGCATCCTGCCGATCGTAAAGTTATCGCCGTTGGCATTGACGTAATATCCTAAGCTAGATCCTGTGGCTCCTAGGCAGTAAGACAATACTTCTTTTCTCGCCTCTGGATCAATCTCTAGACGAAAATCCTGCTTGGCGTGGTAACGCAGTAGCGCACATGATGTTAGCCAAAAAGCCGTATCTCCCGCTACAAAAGACCAGTAGCTAAAACCTAGGAAAGCGCACCCAGCTGTAGAGAAGACTCGAACCATTGAGGCGATTAGGTTGGAGTTAGCGAGTTCTCGATACTGCATTCGCCTCGTCAGTACTCCCGCATAAATCGAGTTGGCACAAGAGAGCACGAGGTTAAAGGCAAAGACAACCAGAATCCAGACTAAGCTGGGCACTCTGAAAAATTGAGCAGCTAGGGGTGATACTGCAATTAGCCCTACACCTAAAACCAGCCCAATACCGAGACTGATTGTGTAAGTTGTATTTAAATAACGCTTGTCTTCAAGACCCTTGTAGACAATAAAAGACCCAGCAGAATCCTGCGTGAACAGATTGACGAACCCCCAGAAAATGTAGGCGACGGCAATTATGCCAAATTCGGAGGGCAGGAGCAATCTTGCTAGCAGCAAGTTGCTGAGTAAGGCTAGTACGCGTGTGGCGATCGCTCCGTAGGTCGTCCAGAACCCACTTTTGATTAACGAGTTACGGTTCATTCAGCCCTACTTTTGGGTGTACTCTACTGAGCCTAGCGATCGCCCAATCACCTGCTTGGAAAGTGGTGACAAACGCACAGACACCAGGGTGAGCATTGAGCGGGGGTCGCGATAAAAAATTGAGCGATCAGTAGCCCATGCTCGATCCAGAAAATGACGGGCTTGTTGTGCATTACCCGCTGTCAGGGATAAACGAGCTAAGTAGCGATACATATAGGCGTATGCGGTTGGAAGTAAGGGAGCGACCACCTCTGGAGACCGTCGCAAGGCAGCCTCAAGCACTTGTTCGTGAGAACGCTGCATTTGTGCCACGTTGAAGGAAAGTCCAGACGGACGAACGCGATAGCCACATAGAATTTGGGGTAGGCGATGGAAGTGCCAGCGCCGCGTTGCTGCAATCCTCAGCCAAAAATCGATATCCTCAGAGCTACGTAACCCTTCGTCAAATTCACCCACCTGATCGAATAGGGTGCGGCGGAACACAGCATTAGAACCGTGACCAACAAAGTTTTTGCACAGTAAAGCTAAGAGGGGGTCAGACATGATCGGCTTCCCACTCAGGGACATTAAGGTTGGGCGTCCGTCGTCACGGATTGCCCGTGAGGCACTATACACAACCCCGACATCGGCAGCGCGATCAAGTACAGCGACATGGGTGGATAATTTATCAAGTTCGTAGACATCATCGCCATCCAAGAGGGCAATGTAGGGGGAACGGGAATGACGGATGCCATAGTTGCGAGCTGAGGAGAGACCTCCATTCTGTTTTTGCAGTAACTGAAAGCGTGAATCACGCTCACAAAATCCTTTAACCACCTCCGCCGTACCATCGGTAGAACCGTCATCAACAATAATCGCCTCGAAGTCTGGAAAGGATTGATTTTGTAAAGAGACCAGAGCCGGTTCGATATAAGAGCGAACATTATAGGCGGGAACAATAACACTGACTTGAGAGACAACCATCATTAGATAGACCCATTCCTACACGGCAAAAGCAGTAATTTTTAATGTTTTCTAAGAGAAAAATTCTCTGTGCTGGAACTTATCCAGCTCAACTCTGAAAAATTAAATGTTCGAGGTGTCTAGAACGGGATTAGCAATTGTTAGACCCACCAACTGAATTTTACGAACAGATAAAAAAAAGACATCCCCCCAAAGAAGGAAAATAAAATGTATACTTAATAACTTTTATGTATTAACGCATATAATACTCCCTTCTAACGAATAAATCTTTGGCACAACTGAAAAATCATACTTTCGATAGAAAATAATAATCCGGCTTTTGGGGGACTACAGCCAGCTTAAAAACTCTTAACGTTCTATAGGAAGGCATTCTTCATCTGGTTCTATTTAGATGACTACAACCACAGTCAGGCCCTCAGGTTTCTCTACCGATGTCTCTCAAGTAGAGACGTTGCCGAGCATTAACGTCCATCTTCTATCTCGGCGCATTACTTGTATGCCCGTTCCGGCTATTGTCGAAGCGATTCATACGGCCTGTATTCAGGGAAGAAAGATTACTGTAGCGAATTACAACGTACACAGTTTTAATCTTTCGATGCTACTGCCATGGTTTTATAACTTCCTACAAAGTTCAGAAATCACTCACTGTGACAGCACTGGCATCTTAAAAGCATTGCAATTCATGGGGCTGAAATTACCCATAGAGTACCGAGCATCCTACACGGCGTTGATGCCCGCATTGCTGGAACATTGCAACAAGCAGGGTTTTTCCATTTTTCTGCTAGGATCTAAGCCTGAGTGTCTAGAGGCAGCGCTCGACCAGCTTAAAAGCGAATATCCCAATATTCCTGTAGATGGGCACCACGGTTATTTTGATATTGAAGACCTCGATCAAAATGAGGCTGTGATTCAAAAAATCAACCTTGCCAAGCCTAACATTTTGGTTGTAGGCATGGGAATGCCGCGTCAAGAAAATTGGATTCGACTGCATCGTAGCCGTCTTAATGTCAACGTGATCATGGCGGGTGGTGCGGTTATCGATCGGCTAGCCGGTATCGTTTCAGACTGTCCAGCCTTTCTTTCAGAATGGGGTTTAGAGTGGGTGTACCGCTTATGTCGGGAACCTAAACGTTTAGCCGTTCGCTATTTGTTAGGGAATCCAGCTTTCGTGCTTCTGCTCGCCTTGGCTAAGTTTTATGCCTCTCCATTAGAGGTAGAGGATATACCGATGAATCGTACCTCTACTTTGAGGCTTCAAAAAAACCAAGCCAACTCTTCCTCAACAGTTAAGAATCAAAATAGGTTTCTTGCTATTGTCCACCCGGATGATAAGCATCTCGGTCGTTATCTCGTGGAAGCTGGTCTTTTAACTCCGCTACAACTCAAAACAGCGTTATCTGAACAACAGGTGACCGGACTACGCCTAAGCGAATTAATAGTTAGGAAGAGATGGCTCAAGCAGCAAACCGTTGAATTTTTGGTGGAAAAGTTATTGATCCGCGAACAAGTCGTCGTCGAAACGGATGACAAACGTATTGGTCATTATCTTGTTGAAGCAGGTCTTTTAACTCAGGCACAAGTGGAAATAGTCTTATCTGAGCAAAAGGGAACTGGACTGCGCCTAGGTGAATTGATAGTAAGAAAGGGATGGATTAAGGAGCAAACCATTGAATTCTTGATTAAAGATGTGATTCTCTCGGAAAGGGCTTTATGTGCTTGAGTATTTTGGTAGACAAAAGCACTTAAATGCCTACGCCACGAATTAAGGCATATTTTTCGGAAAATTAACTTTGAACCTGGCTAGAAATACATACCAGTGGGTGACATAAATTCTTTTGCCATGTCTGAGGAAGATGCATGAAAGTTTGCTATCTGCTACAAACTCATAGAAATCCAGAGCAAATTTACCGATTAGTTCGCATCATAAAAAAATTAAGTCCTGGTTCTGAAGTCCTCGTAAGTCATGATTTTACTAACTGTAATCTTGATGGAGCAGAACTTCATAACCTATGTGGTATTCATGTGATTCCTGGCAAAGGAGGACGTGGAGATTTTTCCATAGTTCAAGGATATCTAGACGCGGTGGATTGGCTGTTGAGCCGTCAAATTGAGTTTGACTGGCTAATCAACATCTCAGGTCAAGATTATCCAATCCAACCCCTATCACAAATTGAAAACTTTCTGGCTCAAACCAGTTATGATGGTTTTCTTGAATATTTTGAAGTCTTCTCTGAACAAAGCCATTGGAGTATTAGAGAAGGCCATACGCGATACTTATACCGATATCAGAAAATAGGAATTGAATTAACTGAATGGCAACGGCAACTCCTAATCCCCTTAAAAATAATTAATTACATTCAGCCTTTTTTTAGGCTTAACATTGCCTATGAGCTTATAGGAGTCAGAGCTTCAGCTCCCTTCAATGAGAATTTTATTTGTTATGGCGGGTCTTACTTCTGTACCTTGTCTAGAAAATGCATTCAATATATTTATGACTTCTCTCAGTCAAATCCGGATATCGTTAACTACTATAGACGAGTGTGTGTGTCCGATGAATCTTTCATACAAACAGTCTTAATTAATAGTCGATTGTTTAACCTATGTAATGACGGCAAGCGGTACTTGGATTTTTCTAAAACTCGTAATGGTCGCCCCCAAACTCTCACTACGAATGACTATCCAGCTTTAGTGGAAAGTAATGCTCACTTTGCCAGGAAATTTGACATAGCTCAAGATAGCAAGATTTTAGACCTTTTAGATACCATCATCCTGCAACGGTCTCAAGAGTGCCACCAAGAGGCCAACACACGTTAAAGTTTTTTCTTGTAGTTGTCAATAACAATCACCCAAACCATCAGGAGGTTATTTCCTTGGAACCCCTAGTCAGTGTCGTGATACCCACCTATCGCAGGCCACTATTGGTTAAACGGGCGGTTCAAAGTGCGCTTGCTCAAACGCTGAGTCAAATTGAAGTTATTGTTGTCATTGATGGCCCAGAGCAGTCCACTCGTGAAGCACTGACAACGATCGATGATTCCCGGTTGAGGGTGATTGAACTACCAAGCAATCAAGGGAGCTGTAGCGCCAGGAACACTGGGGTGGCTGCCGCTCAAGCCAAATGGGTAGCTTTTCTAGACGATGATGATGAATGGATGCCCCAAAAGCTAGAACGGCAACTGGAAGTTGTTAGAAGTTCTCAGTCCTCGCTTCCAATTGCCACCTGCTATCTGGTTGTGCGATCGCCCAAAGGAGAGGCAATTTGGCCGAGAAGACCTCCGGCTGAGTCGGAACCGTTGAGTGAATATCTGTTTGTTCGCAATACCTTGTTCCAGGGAGAAGCACTGATCCAAACCTCCACCATCCTCACCGCCAAAGAGTTATTGGAAAAAGTTCCCTACAGAAGCAGTATGCAAAAGCATGATGATTGGGACTGGCTATTGCGGGCAATCAACCAGGAAGGGGTAGGGATTGAATTTGTGTCTGAGCCGTTGTCGATTTGGTATTTAGGGGAAAATCGTCCTACTTTAAGTAGCACTTACGATTGGCAAAGTTCATTCAACTGGATTCAAGCTGCACGAGATTTAGTAACACCGAGAGCTTATTCATCCTTCATATTGGCAGAAGTCAGCGCACGAGCTGCCCGAACCCAAGATTGGAAAGCCTTTTGCCTTCTGCTTTGGGAAGCCATCAGGCAAGGTTCGCCCACACCTGCTGACTTATGTTTGTATCTCGGCATGTGGCTAATCCCCCCACAGACCCGACACTGGTTACGGAATCTTTTAACGAGGGAACGTAGGACATTGCCAACTTGACCGGGTACTTTCAAGCGGGCTACATTACATCCAAATTCATTGGCAGACCACTACATTAATTTGGCAGTTAGCAAAAACTGAAAATTACATCTATCCTTGGGGATATCTTTGGTATCTGGCACTCTCTAAGTTAGGCTGGGACAAATATTGCACCAGTCACAGAGACTTTTGACCTGAGGACTGCTGCAAGGTATGTGAATCCTTCGGCAAAACCCTATGTCTAACGCTCTTTCGTTCAGACTCATTCTTGGATTACTACTGCTTAATGTTGTTCAGGTTGCTGTATCTACTCCGACAAGAGTACAACCCCTGAAAGCGGAAATCTCTAGGGCAGATTCGACAGTCGGTGAGATAACCACCGTTAAACCCACCCTTTTAATCGCTCAACAATCTCGCACACGCCGCATTCGGTTTGCACGCGGTGCTAGCTCAGCAGTGGTAGAAGATGCTGTAGTCCGAGGGACTAGAGATATTTATCTGCTGGGTGCTAAAGCGGGTCAGAAAATAACAGTCAGTATCACGTCTGTGGAAAATAATGCTGTTTTTGATGTTATTTCTCCCAAGCAAAAGATCCTCAAGCAAGAGGCGACTAGTTGGAGTGCTCAATTGCCTGCAACCGGTAACTATCGGATTGTTGTAGGTGGAACTCGTGGGAACGCTACATACAAGCTGCGAGTTGAGATTAAGTAATGAGATTGAGAAGACTTGTTGCTAAGTATATTTTTAAGCAACCACAGAGACACAGAGAACTCTGAGGAGGAAAGAAAAGAGGAGAGATGAGTGAAGTTTTCGTTGCCTTTGGATCGGTTTCCTAGAGGCAAAGAAGCGCAATGGCTCGAAAAATTAGTGCCATCGCGCATGGGGTTTCATGCCCAGATAGGGGACAGGAGAGTTGGATAATAACTAGGGAGTGTGCCAATCATCAGCAATGGCTAGCTGATTGGCGAGATGTCCGGTACAATGCTGACGAGCAATGCGTAGAACAGTAAATAGCCCTATCGACCCTAAACGTTTAGAGGCTGTTTGGCTGATTCAGGAGTGTGGATTTGAGCATATCAGTTGTTGATCGATTACGGCTTGGAGTATCTGTCGGGGTATCAAAAACAGTTACGTCTGTGGTACGTTCGTTACGCTTGGGAGCCGCGAGTGTGTTGCCGGGAGAGGTGGCTCGTCGTCTCCAGCCGAAGGCGCTACCGCTACTGTTTAAACAAGTCAGGCGAGGGGTAATTCTCGTTGTTGGCACCAATGGTAAAACGACGACTTCTCTACTCCTGTGTACCATTCTTGAGGCTCAGGGTTGGCGAGTCGCGCACAATGCCACGGGTGCGAATTTGATTAATGGCTTGGTGACGACACTACTGGAAAATACAAATTTACTGGGTCAGCTAAACGCAGACTATGCCATTTTGGAGGTGGATGAGAATATCCTGCCTCTAATCCTGCGCGATTGTCAGCCTCAGTTCATTTTGGGTTTAAACTTGTTTCGCGACCAGCTCGATCGCTATGGAGAAGTCGATACAATCAGTCGTCGATGGCAAGAAGCGATCGCACCTCTTCCCCCTGACACCAAAGTCATCTTAAACGCTGATGACCCCACCCTCTCCCATTTAGGTCAGCAGCTACCTCAAAAGGTCTTATTCTTTGGTCTGAGTGAACCTGACCTGTATCTGGATGAAATTCCTCATGCTGTAGACTCGATTTATTGTCCCAGTTGTGGACATCCTTTGGATTATGAGGGCGTTTACCTCTCCCATTTAGGAGACTATCGCTGCCCTAGCTGCGGTTTTAGCAAGAGTCAACTAGCGGTAAATAGTCGAGAATGGCCTCAAATTCTGATTGGTGTTTATAACAAATACAACACCCTAGCGGCGGGGTTAGTAGCACGGGAGATGGGAATTGATACCGCCGCCATTTATGACACGGTTAAGAACTTCCGTGCCGCCTTTGGACGTGCGGAAGAATTAGATGTAAATGGGAAGCATGTGCGGATTTTGTTATCCAAGAATCCGGTAGGCATGAATGAAACGATCCGTGCCGTGACTGACATCCAAAAAAAAGGTGGCGCATCGACCAAGCTATTGGTACTCAATGACCGTACACCCGATGGTACGGATGTGTCCTGGATTTGGGATGTGGATACCGAGAAGCTGGTGGAATTAGGGGGAACGATTATTGTTAGTGGCGATCGCGTTTATGATATGGCACTACGCCTACGCTATAGCCAAACGGCAGAAGACAATAAGTTTCGACTCATTGTCAAAGAAGACTTGCAGGAAGCGATCGCGACAGCTTTGGAACTCACCCCAGCCAATGAAACCCTCCATATTTTACCCACCTACTCCGCCATGCTGGAAGTACGCGGCTTGCTGACGGGTCGGAAAATTCTCTAGTTTTAACCTTCAACCTGCAATCTTGCCATGAATCCCGAACAATTGACGTACTCCACCCCTAACCCTACGGGTATACGAGTGGATTCTTAAGAGATTTTCACCCTTAACGGCTGCGCCAAACAGCCTCTACCCAGTCCAAACCGAGGTTTATCCTGGCTACTTTCAAGATGTTTTTTGAGGATATTTGCAGCTCCGTTAATATCAGCGTTGATCAGCCAACCTTTCTTGGTTCGGTACAGTCCACGATTAATACGTTTGCCACTTCCTTTAAATTCAACTGGGTTGTCAGCGTTGTAAACGGGGATTGGGTCGCCATCTACAAAACTGGATTTGGAGGTATAGGATTCTTCTTGCTCGACAAAAGTAATGCCGTATCGCTCACAGAGGCTTCTCAGCTTGAGGCGAAGGGTAAAAATTGGAACTTGGACAAAGTTCTGATTGTTGCGAGTACCCATGTTGGAGTCTTGTTTCATTCCTGGGTTGTAGCCCACAACCACTTTGCCAATTCCTTGGTCAATACAGTGGTTAATAATGTGTCGAGCCGCTTTGTTCAAATAATCTCTAACCCGACGATTACGACGGTCTGTGATTCTAAACTGCTGCTCGGTAAGCCCCTTGATGCCCTGCTTATCTTTTTCAGATTGAAGTTGGGACTTCCGCTTATTAAACCACTGATTAACAGATTTAAGCCGCTTGCCATCAATGACAAAACTCGTTTGTTTTGTCGTTATACAAGCCGCGAGATTATCCATCCCCAGGTCAATGCCCATCATGTGTTCAGGGTTAACTTGAGCCGGAGTATCATCAGATTCGTAGATGTAAGTTACATCGAACAGGCAAGCGTTGTACTTGGGATAAATGCGAATCTCCTTGATTCGCTTTTCTCTCAGGCGTTCCGGGATTTCAAGGGTTACGCTTCCTCCAATTTGTCGTTTAAAATCACGAGACAAAGGAATTGGAAACTTCCACTCTTTGAAGACTTGCCTTGCACGAATCGGAATAATCAGAGCCAAGTATCCTTCTTTATCCAAATATCGAGGTATAGATACAAAGCTCGTAAACGTTCCAGTTCGTCTAGCTTCGAGCAAGCCGAAAAACGACTGAAAAGCTCGATCAACAACTTTGAGAGTTTGCTGCCCAATGTCTGTCGCCAACAATTTGTAATTCTCGTTGGTTTTGCAATGATGATAAGTCGATTCGTAGCGCAAGTGCTTGCGTTCAGTGAAAAAGTATTGCCTCACTGTGTAGAGTCCTACATTGTAGAGATTCTTACTCAGGCGGCACAATGTCCGAAGCGTCTGGGTTTCTTCAACACTCAGATGCAATCGATTTGTTTGAGTCAGGAGCATAGCTTATCGACCGATCCGCTACAAAACCTATTTTATAGCGGATTAGCAAGTGAGTCTAGCAACTCCCTGACCGCAATTTCCCATATCACCAAGTTTCGCAGCTATGGTGGTAAGCTGCTACGCAGCTTGATTGTATAATATTAAAATAATTAACTAAGCTAGTGCTAGCCACGTATGCCAGCCAAAAATCATCTTTCTCAAAAACAGAGGGAACGGCTACTAA
>JAMPKV010000039.1 GCA_039962225.1 Microcoleus sp. AS-A8 | reverse complement strand
AAGATTATCCATAACAACCACAGCGCCTGACCATAACTGAGGCACTAAGCATTTTTCGATAAAAATTTCAAAGGCATCTCCATCCATTGAGCCATTTAAGGTCATTACTGCTAAAACTTGTTTTAGGCTTACCGCTCCGATCACTGTGACTTTCGCCCCTCGGTAAAACGGTTTTAGGTCATATACTCGAGTTCCATAAGGGCTGCGAGCATGGGTTCTAGTCAAACCCAGTAAAACGCCCATTTCATCCAAAAATACTAGATTTTCAGGCTCTATTTGTTTTACTTGCTCCCAATATTCACCTCTTAGCTTTTGTACTCTTTCTGTCGCCCCTTGAGTGCTACGTAACGTCTTTTTTTTCGTGTCAGTTGCTCTCTTTGCAAGGCACGGCACATAGTACTGGTGCTGACCCATTGATTGTGGGTTTCTCCCCAGTACTCACAATATTCTGACAAAGTGGCGTCTGGGTATTTTTCCACCATCAAACTTAGTTGAGTTTCCTGTCCTTGTAACTCACTCTTGATGCTTCCGCCCTGTTTTCCTGGTTTTACATGACCTTCTATTTTCTTTTGTTTGAGCATTCTCTGCACAAAAGCTTTGCTGACATCAAACCGGGCTGCTAGTTTTCTAATCGAGGTGTTTCCTTGCTCGTAGGCTTTGACTACTTTTTCTCTAAAGTCGATGGAGTAAGGTTTCATCTTTACGCTTTGATGCACTGACTTGACTGTACTCTAGTTACCTGCAATCTGCTGTAAAACCTCTTCTATGCCACATCCTGAAATAGCGCACTTGTTATCATAGGCTTTACGCACATTCTCTCTAAATTCAACTTGACCTGGTCGGGGTGGAGGATTAATATATTTTTTTTCTTTCTTATTAATTAATAATTTTTCTATCAAGTTAGAATTTTCATAATCTACACTTAAATATATCATTCCTGCATTGAGGGGATTAAAATCTTGAGGGAAAATGGTTTCTTCATCAAAGTAAGCTTTTTGTATATTAACACTATATAAGTTAGTATTACTGAGATCTGCTCCCCGCAAATCTGCATTCCTCATATCAGAATTACCCAATTTAGCGCCAGACAGATTTGCCTTATACAGATTGGACTTAATTAGTTTAGCTCTGCACAATTTAGCTTTATTCAAGTTTGCATAATGTAGCTCAGCATTGTTTAGTTCAGCCTCAATTAAATTGGCATGGGTTAGATTGGTATTAGTTAGTTTTGCATCAATTAATTTTGCTCTAAATAAATTTGTACCTCTTAGTTGTGCATAACTTAAATCTGCATTGTTCAGATTTGCCCATCTCAATTTTCTCTGGCTTAAATCAACATTACTTAGGTTAGAATGAGTGAAATCAAAGATGAATTCATTCATGCCTTTGAACCTTACTTCCCTCATATCTGTCTCGCTAAAATTTAATTCTTTAGATGTTATAGAAATATGTGCAAACATCCAGTATCTAGAAACTTTATATAAATCACATTTACTAATATCAGGCTTTATTTGAGGACTTTCTTTCCTCCAATTATTCCAGGCATCCGCTCCCTCATAAAGGATATCAATATGTTCCAGATTCGCCATGTAATACTCCACAACTTTTATAATCTTTGTATTTTCGCAGGCTTTTATTGATGATTCTTATTCCCCTACATACAGGGACAAAGCATTCGGACGTAAAATCTTTGGTTTTAGCTAGAATTCTCCCCCGAATGCTGCGTCCTCAAGGGACAAAAAACCTTTACCGATTATTACTGGACTGGTGTTCTAGTACAGCAAGATTCACAAACGCTGGTCGGTTCAGACGGATGAATGGAGACATCACAAAGTCTCATCAGGGAAAAACGCTGCTCCTGGTCCGTCAACCGTGTTGACAACAAGCGCCCGGTCGAGGAACTCGTTGCGTCGTTCGCAGGAGGTTTCAGCGATTAGTAAGCATCCATGACAGGCAAAGCCGTGAAGAAAACGCTCTTCTTGAACATTGTCTGGCTTGTGCTGAGCGCAGACTGGATCGTTAGAACACAGTCGTCCCAGTTCCAAGGCGGTAGCTAGGTGAGACTCAATCTGTTTGCCAACCTGTACCAGTCCCCCCAGCGTCCCTTCTGACCCTGATGTTCCCGTGTATAACAGGATGCCGTAACCCGATTCCCCCGCATAAATGCGTTCGCGGATGGAACTGGCGGCGTAACCGCATTCGAGGGACACCGCTGTAATTAGCAGGTGGGATAGGGAGTGCAGCATGATGTAGGGTAAGCCGGGGAAATTCGCTTTGTCGTCTGGAATCCCCCGTTGCTTGCACCATTGATTGAAGCCGCTAAACAGTTCCCGTCCTCGATTCTGGACAGATTCCTGCTTGCGCCAGTCTTCAATGGCTTGCTTGCGGAAAGCGATAAACACGCCCTCGCCCTTATTCTCCACAGCAGGTACCCAAGTCGGTTCGATATCCAGAGCTGCCCTGCGAACTTCTAGAGAAAGTTCACCATCAATATCAGGCATCGCGGCTTCAAAGCGAGTAAACCCGACTTGGGCGATGACTTCCCGGAGGCGGTGAACCAGGACAATGCGTTCTATACGGGACTGCCATGTGGGAGTCAAGTTATCCAATTTACGGGCACGGGCATAGAAATCACCTTCAGGGGCATCTTCTCCTACCTCTTCAGGGCTGGATAGTAAGGTTTCAATCTCTACCTGCTTGATGCTCTTGGGTTTGTCAGACTGCCCACCCTGACGGCGTTGGATTTCTGCCCACACCGCTTCGTCACTAAATCCTTCTAGGGCGTTAGAAACCCTTTGTCTCCTGCGATCTCGAATGACATCGCTGATGTTTTCGGCATCCTGAAGGTAGTCTTCATAGACCAAGTTAACAGCCTGCCGTAAGGCTTCATCGGAGTCTGGGAGAGAAATAACACTCAGGGTTTGTGCAAAGTAGGCGTTGCTAGCTGAACGTACCAGCAACCGATTGGCTTCCTGTTTACCTGTAGTTGTCGAAACACAGGAGTCAGCCGCATTGGGACCGAGCCACGGGCGTTCTCCCTTGCATGAACCTAACGCCTTTCTTCCAGGCAACGTGGCATCCGAGAGCGGACGGCGCTCTTTACATTGCTCGCACCGGACAAAGATGTCGGCAAAGTCATTTCCAGAGCCTCCCTCATCCAACCAAAGCTGAGCTGGGCAGTTGCTCTGGCACTTGGGGTTGGCGAAGAGATACCAATCAACGTCGCTGATGTGCCCGTTAAGACAGGCTTGAACAAAGCGCACGGGAACAACAGGTTTTTTCTTTTTCTCGGAGTCGAGATATTTCCCTTTCACTAGGCGACCCCACGGAATTAGAGGTCGTGTCCGATATTCTTTGCCGCTTGGTGCCGTCCAAGTCTCTTCGACCTGCGCCACAAACCAAGCTGGGAAGGTGAACGCCGTTATCCCTGTACGCGGTGCGGCTGGGTCGGGTGCGTCCACAGGGGGGGCGTACATGGCAATACTATTGACACTGAGAATCTCGCTAACTCTTCCAGCCAGACGGTCTTCATAAATCCGTCGGCGATCGCCTTTCCAGTGGTTCAGTCCTCCAATTAGAACAGAATAATCGGGTAAATCCACCATTGCCCCTGGACCGAAGGTGGATAAAATTTGACTCTGCCGAATTTCTCCGGAGGGAGGTCGCTTTGCTTTTGATTTCATGAGTCTTCTTCCTCTACCTCAAATCCATCGGGGTTTCGTACCCACAAATTTACTGTTGGCTCAACATCACGAAGGCTGCGTTGAGCTTTGAACTTTCGTTCTGCTAGCGGTATCCTTTCGAGTTCCGGATCGAGCGGGTCACGTAATAAAGGGGGAGCCTTACCCACTTCCTGCTGGTATTGAAGGCTGCCCTTTTCAGCAGCAATGCGTTTCCAGGTATCGAGTAAATCCACAACCCGTCCTCTGATCTTCTGACGGAGTTCTCCTGCCTCCTTAGCTTCCAGTTCCTTGTCGTGCATCTCTACCCGTTGGGCAATGATGTCTGTTACAAAGTCCAGATTTAGGCGCTGTTGAACAATACCGACGGCATTCAAGGGCGCTGTCATGTCAGAATTTCCCAGACGAGCTAGGGCAACGGTGACAGCAGCGAGTCCTCGATCCACGGCACGCGGCGAGAAAGGAGTGACGCTCGTGGCTTCCACGGCACGGTAGAATGTGGTGTGCCACGCTTGAAAGCGTTCGTAATGGGAGCGATCGCGGGGTCGATGCACGTTCAGCAGTGTCACAACCAACCCCGGTCGGTTTTCATCCCGTCCGACACGACTGGTGGCTTGAATATATTCCGCCGCTGTTTTTGGCTGACCCAGCACCACCATTAATCCTAGTCGGGTGATGTCAAGACCTACTGAAATCATGTTGGTGGCTAATGCTACATCAACCCGTTCTTTTTCGTGGAAGGACAGCGCCAAACGGCGTTTAGTCTCCGCCACTTTATTGGTACTCTCGCGAGAAGTTAGCTCGGAAGGTTCATTAGCAATTTGGCGATCGCTAAATGACCCCAAACTTTCATTTTCTCGGTGACGCTGGCTGTATCGCTCAACGCGGGATTTCACCTCGTCTTCGACAATCCGGCGACTGCCGCCGAGTTCGCGCAAGGAGTTAAAGTAGCCCAATAGCGTCATGTAGGGGTCTGCCGGGTTATCGGGGTTCTTTGCCCCACCGGCTGCTTCCCAGTCTTTTTGGGCTGCGCCTAACAGCGCTAGATAAGTTCGCAGCAGTACAACCTTGAGACTGCGTCCCTGAGCCGCAATACCAACATAGGTGCGACCGTGCTTTTGGGTAATCGGGACTGTCTTGGCAAAAAACGAGTCGCGGCGGTCTGGTCCCGGTGGGGGAAATACATCCACCTGATTGCGACAAAACAGTGCTTGGATTTGACGGGTGGCACGCCGAACCGTTGCGGTGGATGCTACGATTTTGGGTCGGATGGTTTTTTGGTTGCCATTCCTGCTGCACAGGGCATCGATCGCCGTTTCATACAGTCCTACCATCGTCCCCAATGGTCCCGAAATTAGGTGCAGTTCGTCTTGAATAATCAAATCGGGCGGCGGCAAAGGTTGATCAAGAGGGCGACCCTGACTGGGAGTGGCAGGACCATAGAAGCCTTCTTGGTCATAGTGGTCTACGTGTCCAAACAATGCCCCAGTTTGCCCCACCCACGGCAGGTTAGCGAATTTATCGACAGTGGCGATGATGAAGCAGGGGAGTCGTCGGTAAATTGGCTCATCTACCGCAACAATGGGAAGGGATTGGTTGCTTCTAAACACGCCGCATTGGGGTTTGCCATCTTGCCGCTTTTTCCGATTGTTACAAATAACTTGGAGATTGGTGGGTCGATCTGCATTGGGCAGCAGTTGGAACGAATTGGTGGTAAACTCGGCACCGCACCACGGGCAGTTTTCTAGGGGAATTGGTGACGGTTTGTTCCGACTGTCGTTTAAAAAGGCGATAGTACGGGCACGGGCAGAGTATTGATTGTTGTCTCCTCTCTGTCCCATGATGTTAGGCGTGGCAGTCTGTCCGACCCACAGCCCTATCTCAAAGGGCCAGGTTCCTAGTTTTTCCACGTCCTGCTGTCGCTCTAACTCCAAGGCACAAATCAAGGTGGCAGCTCGACCGAGCTGGTCTAAGGTGAGCAGTCTGAGTGTGTAGCGCATGATGACGCTAACTCCAGCACCATTGAAGCCTGGATTCCGCAGTCGTCGCAGGACTAGGGTAAAGGCGGCAAGTCCCAGATATGCCTCGGTTTTACCACCACCTGTAGGGAAGAAGAGCAGGTCTACCAATTCGCGATCGCTATGTTCGGGATTGGCGAGTCCCACTAGATTCATCAACAGAAAGGCAAGCTGAAAGGGTCGCCATTTTGGAGGCTTGAGGTCGCTAGGGCTTTTTTCCGTGCCGTGTACAGACCGTTGGCGGATGGCAGTAGCGATCGCTCGATTGGCGATGCAAAATGCCTCTAGTACCTCTGGGTCATCGAGGGATTGGAGTCCAGCGGCGATGCGCTCGTTGGCAATACCTGCCCGATTCAAAAGGTCATTGGCGACATCAACTCGATGTTTTGGCTGTTTTGGAGCTTTTGCACCCTGCTCGGCAATCCATTGGGTGTAAGCTGTAACCATTGGACTGACCATGCTGCGTACTGCATCGGCGGTAGAAGCAGTGGCTAGCGCTTCCATGCTCAATTCCACCTGGTCTACTTGAGTGGGAACGACCTTTTCTACGTCGGCGCTGGGCATCCAAGCGGTGGAGATTTCCCGACAACTGCCATTGGAGTTGGGAATAGCGATTGCAGAGACGTTATGACCGACAGCATATTCGTAGTCATCCCGGTATTGCAGGTCAGCAACGCTCTCATCCCAGTCGTCACCACTTTGTCCGCGCAGGTCGGGACGAGGAACGAGGGGTTCGGGAGTGCGGATGGTCAGCGTCGTTTGAAAAATGTAAGCGCTGTCCCGTTCTTTGTCAGGGGCAGGAGAGCGGTAGTTGACTAAGAACACGGAAACGGAACGGGTTCCCATCGGCACCAGCGCATGGTAGAGAATGGAACGGATGGAGATGACCAGTTTTAAGCCACCGCTGCTAGGGAGGTCTACTTGTTTTGTTGTACCCACAGTATCGAGTGGGAGTTTCATTTGAGTGGGCGTATCCCCTGAATCTATAGGAAGGTCAAGGGGCAAACTCATCTGGCTGGACTTGCCGTTTGTAGTCAGGGGAACACTAACTTGTGCCTGTCGAGGTATTCTCTGCCAGGAGCCAGAGAGCAAGCTTTGCAGTCCGGTTTCGGCTTTATTCTCGTCCCGTTCTTTTTCGAGCGGGATGTAATCGCCCCACTCTACGGTGACATCAAGCTGAGTGGCATCTTGGGGGACGAGGAGGCTTAAGCCCATTGAAGAGGGAAAAAAAGCTTTCCGGGCGGAGGCGGGTTCTGGAGTGGCTTCATCGTCGCCTGGGCTAGTGCGATCGAGTTGGTCGAGTTCTTCGTCCCCCGTATCATCTGAGCGTTGAGCGGATGAGGCTTCGTAAGGAACTAGGAATCCTGTGAGATACCACTTGGAGGGGGCTTGGGGGAGAACTTCCTCGGCGTGGGCAGCATCGTCGGGAGTTGGTCCGACGAGATCGAGCTGCAAGGCATCGATGAGGTGTTGGCGAACTTCAGCAGGGGCGGTTGGCGACATAGGAAGGTTAAAAACTTTAGTGGCAGGAAGAAGCTACTGAACGATGCGATCGCGCTGATAAGACCAAGCCGCGAATAAACCAAAAGCACCCCAAGCCCAAAGAAGCCAAAGTAAATGTAGAAATAGTTGGTTATCGTGGTTCAAGTGAACCGCCGCTAGAACTAATTCCCGATAGTGGTAGAACGGCGAGAAGGCAATTAAATCTTGTACGATTTGTGGTCCCGGAAGTGGAATTGAACCGCAAGCAACAGGAACAACGATTAGCGATAGGCTCAGAATGGAATCGGCACTTTTGGGGTCTAGTAAATACCCCAATGCAATACCAAGAATGGCAAAAGGTACAATTCCCAAAATTAGGCTCGATAGAAGAGCTAACCCTTGAGTCAAATCCATTCTCATCTCAAGCTGCCAGCGTCCTAATCCGAAGATTAACAAAAGACTCACAGTACAGATGAGAAGTGAAGTGGCAATCTTAGCCGCCATGTAGGCTGCTGGTGGTAAAGGTGTGGCTCTCAAAAGCTTGAGCCATTTTTCCGATCGCTCGACTGCAATTCGTTTACCCAGTCGGTCAATGACAATCGTGAAAAGTATAATGCCACACAGGTAAACAACCATTTCGGTTGCCTTTTCTCCTTTCAATCCTTGAAATTTTAACAAAGGGACGAATCCCACCATCGCAAGCGTTCCGATTAAGAAGACTGGGGTACGAAGCAGTTGAAGGGTTTCAAACCAAAATTGTTTCTGAAAAATGCGTTGGATGTTCTGAGAAGAAGGTTTAGGTAGACTCTCAGTTTGTCTAATAGGTTCAGGCTGCTCTAATAAAGCTTTATTTTCTAAATTTATTAGCTCCTGGGTTAGCTGTCCTTCGGGCGGTCTTTCAGTAATTTTATGGAGAGTGACACAGCGAGTTGCTAAAGCATTTAATTCGTCCCAGTCGGATTTATTGTTTGTCACCATTAAAATGGTGATTCCTCGTTGACGGCAGAGTTTAATTTGCTGCCAGAATTCTTCGTATCCTTTGTCATCTAGATTTCGGGTTGGCTCATCAAGGATGAGCAGTTCAGGATTGCCTGCTAGAGCAAGGGCAAAATAGAGCCGCTGTTTTTGTCCGCCAGATAAGTCAGTTGCCCAAGCACCTTCTTTATCCTTAAGTTTAACTTTGTTCAAAATTTCTTCTGTTGAAAGGGGCTGGGGGTAGTAGCTTCTCAACAGTTCAACAAGTTCCTTTACCTTGACATTTCTGGGAACTTGTGTATCTTGTAAAACTACTCCAACATGGATTTTTGAATCAGCACTCTGGGGTGAAAACCCCATTAGCTCAACTTCTCCACCGCTGGGTTTGAGTAACCCTAAAATCAGATTCAATAGAGTAGTCTTGCCAGCCCCATTTTCCCCACGCAGTACGACGAATTCGCCTCGCTGCACAGTAAGATTAATATCCTGTAGGATAGGATTTCGCTGGAATCCCTTGCGAAATACCTTAAAAACTTGCTTGAGTTCGATAATGTTCATGGCTTGTGTGAGGGGAAATTGTAGATAAGATTTAGACTTAATGAAGTGTCATTTGCATTAGAAACCAAACCCCAAAAGAAGCGGCAACAGCAGGCACTAAGGGGATGCCGAACAAAGTGGTTAAAACTACAAGTGCGGCTGTTCCTCCGGCAAATGCCCAAAAATTCATAGCAAGTGAGCCAGTGGAATCAATGGGTGGCAGACAAGTGCTGAAGAAGCAAAATTCACTTCCTTTGGTTAAAAGAAAGAATGTGGCTACCATTGCAACGGCAAAAACTCCTAAAACCACCCATTTATTTAGGTGTAATGAAAATCCTGAACCAGGAAGTTTTAAGGAAACGGCTGGAGTTTCTATAGGATTGGAAGTAGATTGTATTTGCCCGTCTGAATCTGGAACGATTTGGGGATTGTTGGAAGAGGATTGCACAAGGTTTGAAGATTGTTGAGAGTTGTTAGAAGGTTGCATTTTGGTTGATTACTCCTTGATTTTGTGAAATAATTGGACAAAGTTGAAAATGAAGATAGTGTTACTAAAGCACTGTCCTAATCGCAAACCACACGGCTGCACCAATTCCTGCGGCGAGAATTAGAGGGGCACTGGCAACAGCAGCCACACCAACTGCAATTCCAATTCCAATAACACCTCCTGTGATGTCAGGGTGGTCTTTTGCTGTCTTAATAGCTTCTTCTATTGCCTTGGGTTTCTCTGTCTGTTGAGGGGGTGGAGATTCGTCAGATATTTGAGGTTGAGGAGTGGGTGAGGGTGTAGGTGATGGAGTGCGATCGCTACGTGCTATTTGGTTTTTTTCTTGAGAAGTGGACGAAGGTTTAGATGATGGACTGCGATCGTGCTGTGCTATTTGTTCTGGGGAGCGATCGCGCAGACGCTCAGGTTTTTTAGATGAACTAGAATTAGTTTGCGACACTTTAGGTTGGCACTCGGCTGGGAGGGGACTAGACCCATGAATCATGGGATGGCAAGAGTGTTGAACCTGCAAAGTTTTCGCGACTAGAAAGGGCGTCCAAAGTAAAAAACAGACGACTAGGATGGTTTGGAATCGATAGCGAAGCCATCGGTCGATTAAATTGGGAACGTTTGCGAGAATTTGCATGATGTAGTTTGCGCTGTTTTGTTGAAAGTGCGTTATCAACCTGCTCGTACTGAGAAATGCGATCGCATATTTCCCTCTCATTCCTCATCTCCTAGTTCCCCATGTCCTCTGAACAATCTTCAGGGGCGGCTTGGTAAGGAACGAGAAAGCCGATGAGGTATCACTTGGAGGGATTTGGACAGAATTCCCTGGATATGGGCAGTATCGTCGGGAGGCAGTCCCATGAGGTCTGCTAGAGCGGTTAACAAGGTGTTGGTGAACTTCAGCAGGGATGGTTGGCGACATCATGTGCGGTGATTGAAATGAGTACGCTATAGATAGAATGCCCAAATCGGATGGAGCATTTGAACATGGCGGCAAAAGATGTTTTTCACAATGTTGTTAAAACAGCACTGCAAAAGGATGGATGGCTCATCACGGACGATCCGCTGACGCTCCGAGTTGATGCGTTTACCGATTTGTTTATTGACTTGGGTGCCCAAAAGCTGCTAGCGGCTGAGAAAGAAGGGCAGAAAATAGCAGTTGAAATTAAAACGTTTTTGGGGCAATCGGCAGTCACTGACTTTCATATGGCAATGGGGCAGTTTACTAACTATCGCTATGCGTTGGCAGATTCTGAGCCGGAGCGGGTTTTATATTTGGCGATTCCCTTAAATGCCTACAATGAATTTTTTACTCGACCTTTTATTCAATCCGTGATTCAGCGCGGTCAGGTTAGTCTGATTGTTTATGACGTAGAAAATGAGGAAATTGTGCGATGGCAGACTTAGAGAACTATCGGACATGGATTCAGCAATTGCTGAGTGAATATGCCAAGCGTCGTTCAACCAAAGGTGAGGTGGAAATTCAAACTATTTTTGATGTGGAGCGAGACCATTACCAACTAATGTATATGGGGTGGGAAAATAAGCAACGGGTCTTGGGTCCAGTTATCCATATCGATATTAAAGAGGGTAAGGTTTGGATTCAGTGGAATGGGACAGAGGAGCAGGTGGCTGACGATTTGATGGAGCTAGGAGTACCTAGAGAAGATATCGTGCTTGGATTTCATCCGCCCCATTTGCGGAAATTTACCGAGTTTGCGGTGAGTTAATCGGTGAGGGAGATGAAGGTTTAATTTAACGAACTAAATAACCCGATACACAACAGCACCATCGTGTTCGCGGTTGTAGGAACGCATTAAGTCTTGGCGCTCTAACTCTATTACAACCTCTCGCACTTTCTCTGGCGGTAGTCCTGTTTCAATGACTAAATCGGCTAGCGTTACTTCACCGTGTTTTTTCCCAATCTTTAAGATTTGCACCTTGGCATCGGGAAGGCGAGCATAACTATCAGAACCCGACGGCAATCCTTTCTGTTGAGCAAGTTCTCTAGCTTTGCGGACAGAAATGGAATTTTCAACAGCAACTCCAAGTGCCAAAAAACCGTATATGCTGTCGCCAGTATCTTCACCCATAGTCTCTTTCGCAGAAATTAGGAAAAACATGGCAAAAAAGGCAATAAGGGCGGCTTTGTAACGGACTGTATAGAGATAACCAGCCCAGTGAATAAAGAGGGTAAGTAAGGCTGTAATCCAGATTTTTTTGTTAGCGCGTTTCTGGATGTTTATGAGTTCTTTTTCACTCTCAGACATGGGGTTTATCCTCTAAGTTAAGCAGTAATTGATATAAAAATTGATAATGTTATTAGTCGATGTGTTCCCCAGTAATGCTACAAATCGAATAAGGTGGGTTGATTGGCTATTTTTCCCTGAGATTTAGCGCTTTTTTTCTGGCGTTGATTTTTCGGTTTCTTCTCAGCAGTTTTCCCGCCGAAAATTTCCTGTTCATGGCGTTTCTGGTTGAGGTCGAGCAAACGCGCTAAGACTTCATCGTGGACTTCTTCAGACCAGCGGTAGCGCCAGGGCTTTTTCTTCTGCCGTTTGCTGCTATCTTCATCATCTTCTTCCTCCTCGTAATCGAGTAGAAATTCGCAGTCGGTGGGGATGTCTGTCCAACCGTAAGCATCGAGAACAGCGCGATCCATTTCGACGTGAAGTTCGCGCAGTCTCAGGATGTCCGGGTCGCGTTCGTCGGGGTCGTGGAAGCGGTTGTAAGTGGCGGTAAGTCCCTGATTGTTGCGTACCATTAACTCGGCACGGTATTCGTAGTAGGTTTTGCCAACAGCTTCCAGGGTGGGGTTGGTTTCCCAGTTTTCCGGGAAGGGGAAGGTTTCAAAACAATCAGAGGAACGATACCCTTGATCATCCTTCAGTGTGGATGCTGTAAAACTTACCCAAACTTCATGAACTCGACCCTGAAGAATTGGAAAGAAAATTTCTGGAAGCGAAAAAATTACTAAATTTTCGCTATAAATTTGTCGATTAGGGAGAAAAGTAAAAGTATGATACTTACTGGTTCTTGGTCGAACTAATACTGAATTAATGCCACGAATTGCCTCATAAAGTTCAGGTCTTGTTCGCCCAAACTGCCACCATTTTGTTTTGAGTCTTCTTCCATCAGAATTGTCTCTCAAGACCATTCTTTCTGGCTTAACTTTTTTCTCTACAATTTGCATCAAATCAGTCCAGATGCGTGCTTCATCTTCACTCATTTCACCAAAGCTAATCACGTAACGCTGATGAGCATGGCTTGAACTAGAATTCACCTCCTCTCCCCCTATATAAGGAAATATAAAATCAGCATTCTTTGGGTCTTTTTCGATTAGACGATACATCTCTGAAATAGAATTGGCTCTACTATCATCATCATCAAAGACGAATCCTTGACCATAAATTTTTGAACCCAAAAAACTTTTACTAGCATTATTCATGAGGGGCATGGGGTTCTCACTTCCACCCGTGTGAAAAAGGAAGGCAGAAATAGTATGTACTTCACGTCCATCAAGTAGGTAAACCTTAGAATGTTGACCCTTGACTACATGAATTAAGCTCACTAGAACCGCAGCTACTCCAGTCCACTTGAGCCTCTTTACTGCATGATAGATTGTCCCACCATTAAGACAAATCCAGCGTAATCCAGTTGTTCGAGTATCACCTTGTGCAATTGTATTTGTGGCAATTAACCCAAAACATCCTCCCTTGCGTAAGATAGTGAATGCTCGCCGGAAAAAATGTGCAACTAAATCCCCATTTCCGTGTGATTCAGGGTGGATTTCTAAAAGCCAAGCAAGGTAACCAGCACCAAAGTTCGTTGAAATCCTACTTCCTGTTAGAAATGGTGGATTTCCTACAATCGCATCAAACCCCGGATTTTCCCGCTCAAACACCTCTGGAAATTCAATCTCCCAATTAAACGGGATTACAGGTTTTTCTAAATTCTGCAAACTCTGAGCAATGCCTTCTAGTTCCAATTTGTTGACAATGCCTGATTTCCAATAATTTACCTTCGTGGAAAACTCTTCTCTTTTTTCCTTTCGTGCCTTATCCTTATCAGCAGCAAAGAACGAAGCAATGGCAACATTTCCGGTCAGTCGTGCCTCCTCTAATTCCTGCTCTGCCTTTTCAAAGCGATCGCGCTTTTCGTTATCATCACCATCCCCTAACTTACCAATCTCATCCCGGTATATCTTGGCTTGATTTACCTGCTCCTTGAACAGCGAAAACACAGGTGCATTCGAGATATTGGATGCCTGAACAAACTTGCCAATTTCAGCGCGAGTCAACCCCACCAGCGAATCACCCGTCTTGAGAGCATGGTCTAAAAACGTAAAAGGATGAGCTTTCGCCAGCGTCACCAACCACAGCGACAACTTCGCCAAATTCACCGCAAACGGGTTTTTATCCACCCCGTACAGACAGCGCTGTGCCACCAACCGCCGCGCATGGAGTAACGGTTCTTCATCCGAAGGAATTTCCAGTAGCCTTCCCTCTCTATCCCAAGCCGCGACTAACTCCTCTGCCAACTGACGACACGCTTCCACCAAAAACGCACCCGAACCCATTGCTGGGTCGCACACCTTAAGATTGAGAATCTGTTCTGCCGTAGGACGCTCTCCTAAAGCTTCCAGCACAGGTCGGAGAGTGGTGCGAACAATCGGTTCCGTCAGCGCACGGGGCGTATAATGAGAACCCGATCGCCTGCGCTCCTCTCCGGGTTGCAGGTACAACGAACCAAGAGGCATTAAAGTGGGCGTGCGGGGCGACACCTTGCGACCCAACGCGGCAACCACATCATCTGTTGTCTTCGCGTCCTTCAATTCAGATAGCGCCTTGCCTGCAATCTCACAGCCAGCGATGTCCTTCAGAAGCTTGGCGCGATCGCTTGGTTTCGTCGCCAGCACCTCATCCACATTCACCACAACCGTGACTGAGGACTTAGAACTTTTGGGTTTGCTCCAAACCCCGATAGAAGGTACAGTTGCCCGTTCTACCTCATAGCCCATAATCGCCTCGTAGACCGAGCCAATCTGCTCCACATCCAGAGAACGGTAAGAAAGACGCTCTCCGTCGAGGACGAGTAACCCTTGCAGTACCCGATGAATCACACCATCCGACACGCGAGGCGGTTCGATGCGCTCAATTTCTTGATAGTTTGTCTTGGGAGGACGACCTTCCAGAAACGAGTACTCATTCGGGTCAAATAACTGCCCGTGACGCGCTGGCAAATACATCTGAGCGTGACCCCCGCCGTCGTAGACGACGCGGAACAGACTCAGCAACCACGCCCAAGCGCCATAGCGCTGATCCATCGTGTCGGGATAATTCCCGGCATCCTCCCGCAAGCGATCGTAAAGTCCAGTAACCGAGTAATTTCGGGTGTAAACGGTATCCTGGGGCATCAACCCCTCATCTTCCGCGTAAAGCAGGAACACCAATCGCAGCAGGGTGGTAATCAGTCCACCGTAGATGTGCTGGGGGTCTTCCTTGGCAATCTCACCCAGCAACCGTCCACAACTCGCCTCATCTGCCGTCTGGAACCCGCGCAGCAATTCCCAAAGCGCATCGAGTACCTGCTCGGATAACTTAGTCGAAACTTCTGCTTGATACTTGCGGCTTTCGCGTAATAAGGCCCAGAGAGTGCGATCGCTCGGCATATTAAAGATGCGATCAGCCGAGAGCAGCATATGCATCGCACCAAGAATAAGGCGACCCGATACCTCGCACATCGCCTGAATGGGAAAAGTTAGGTGTCCCGATGACTCCCCCCGTGGAGCATAGACTAAGCGTAAATCTGTCCCGTTGTCAAGTAGTCCGATGGGAATCTCTTTTTCCCGCAGCAGCCGCTCAAATTTCGCTTGGGGACTGGCGTGCCAACGAGTTGTCGAGTGAGCAACAGCAGGCTCAACCTCATCGAAGTCACTACCAGGAGGAATCACCTGCACTAACATTAACCAGCCATCCCCATCGGGGTTAGAGACAGCATAGTTGGGAGTCAAAACTTCCCCGTACTCCGGCAGTACTACCTCTAATTGGGTCAGCCGTTCCGGGTCAGACTCTAAATCATCCGGTTCCCATTCCAGAACTTCAACGGCAAACTCTGAGAAATCAGGAATCCAAGAGCGTTCCTTGGTCTGATTATCTCCTTCACTAACAATATCTTGTAGGGTTTGTTGCAGGTCGATGACATTACGGTTCACCACCGCCTGCGCCTTAACTAACGCCGGAGGAGATACGACTAGACCAACAGGTTGAAGGAAGCCCAACCATTCTTTATGTCTGAGGATTTCTGGATCAGCCATGTGATGTCAGAGTTTAGGATTATAGCGGTTCGATTTTGGATGCAATACAGGTTTTTGTAAGGGCAAGGGTATTACCCTTGCGCCTACTAACCGGAAACCGGATATAGATACATCAATCCCACTGGCTCAACTCGTATTGCCTTAACTTGATACGTCGCTTCAATGCGTGCAGGTTCTTGCACCAACTCAATAGCCAATGCCTCAAGACGTTTGTGCCAATACCGTTGATCCGCAGATAACTGACGTTGTTCCTCTTCGGGGAATAAAGACAACTGGACAGCTTTCGTTTCCTCTTGACGTTGAAGAATGCGATCGCGCTGTGTCTCCAAAATTTTCCTCATCTCAACCGCTTCCTTCTCTCCTCGTGCGGTCAGTTTCTTTTTCGCCCGTTCTGCCAACACTTCAGCGCGATGATTCAGATGGGGAATGAGTTCCTCAATATCCTGAGCCGCCGCTTGCTTAAGACGATTCCTAATCGTATCCGCAACCTCTCGCAAACGGGGAGAAGCCAGGGATTTTTCCAGCAATTCCAAAACGTTCTCTTTTTCCCCTTCACCCAAAGGTCGCAGTTTTTTCCGCCCTCGGTTTATGGGGTCGATCCACTCAGCGGCGACGGCAATTACTTCATCATGCAACCGCGAAGCCCTCTCTCCATACAGGGACAGGCGACCTAAAGCGATTACTTTGGGAACTGGGTCATCGGTCAGACATACGCAAGCACGGGTTAATTCGTCGTGCAAAAACCCCTGAGCGAGAAAGCGTCCCAACAGGCGTTGCACGACCCGGTGTTCCAAATGCAGGTGTACCGCATCGCTATCGAGAGTACCGGGGTCGCGAAAAATAACCGGACGAATGGGAGCTTCCCTCCGCCATTCCCAAGGCTTTTGCCCCCTTTGTCTGGGTTTTCTCAGCGTATCAAGGGTAGCAGTCCAAGTCGGGTCTGCTCCTAAGCGCTGGTCGAGTGCTGGAATCTCCCACTGAGCTGTAGTCGGGTCTTTAGCCGCTTCATTGGCATCAATCGCCTTGAGCTGATTAGCTCCCAGGATTTCTAGCGAAGCCGATACTGCATCCCGAAAATGGCGATCGTCGAGTCCCAACCAGTCCCGCGAAGATTTCAGCATCTCTTGAAGCTGTTCGGTCTGCTGGACGAGTTCCTGTTTGCCCAGTCGAGTGTCTTCCAATTCTTCATTGATGACTTTAGTCTTGGATGTGGCTGCAAGATCGAGTTGGTTAACCTGCTCGATAGAAGCCGTCACTCCCTCGATTTCATTGTGACGGATGCCTTTGTCGAGCAACCTCGTTAGGTTTTTCTGCACTACTGGCGAAAGAGTGCCCAATTCTTTTTGAATGGTTGCCGTCTTTTTGACCAACACATCCAGTACGCGGTCTTCAGCCCGTTGCGGGAAAACAAAATAATGGCAGCGAACGATAGGCGATCGCTGGAGTTTGCGGTCGATGCGCCCGTTACGCTGCTCCATGCGGCTGGGATTCCAGGGTACATCAAAGTGAAACAAATCGGCACAGTGGTTTTGTAGATTCACCCCTTCCCGTGCCGCGTCAGTCGCAATCAGAATGCGGAGGGGATGCCGAGAGGGGTCAGCGTTAAAGGCTCGTTTGATTTCCTCACGGCGGTCTTCGCTGATGCCACCGTGGAAGACATCGATGCGATCGCGTTCTCGGTTGGAATTTGCGATCGCAGACTGAAGCTGCTGCTGAAGATATCGCTTAGTATCAGTATATTCGGTAAAAATCAGTACCCGCCGTTCTGTCCACGCCGCATCGGGTTGACCCAGATTAGGACACAGATTTTCACGAATCCATTTTATGAGCCTTGCAACGCGGGGGTCTTTCTGGTTGCGAACCCCATTAGCCACTTCGGTCATCTCTTCCAGAATTTTCAATTCGCGCTCCGTAAGACCATCTGCGGTAGCATACCCACTGGCAGCTTCCATTTGAGCGTCTTCTTCTGCCTGTACTTCCTCTTCAGAGAGTGCGGCGCGATCGTCATCAGAACCTGGCGACTCTGAAAGTAAGGGCAGATTCTCAAGACGAATTTTAGAACGCTTTGTGGCTTGCCGTTCTAAAGCCGTGCGATGTACTTTTAAGGTACGAGCAAATGCCTCAATCGAAGAAAGCAGACGCTTCTGGAGTGAGGTGATAACAAGCATTGCTGCCGCCTGTTTTGACCGAGATTCGTCCCTCAGACGCTCTTCACGCTCATCGCGGTACTCTTGCAACAGTCGAGATAACTTTAGCTCTGGTGCATCGTCTGGAAGGTCATCAATAACAATGGGAATGACTTGACGTTCGGGAAAGTCATCGCCAATCTCCCGCAAATCTCGCTTCAAGCGGCGCACCATGACTGTATCGAGAAGTTTGCGATCGCGCACGGGCACGCCTCGGCAAAAGCGCTGAGGGTCGAGGATTTCCAGTAGGGCGGCAAAGCTGTTGGAATGACCGTTGTGGGGAGTGGCAGAGAGAAACAGCTTGTGTTCAAAGCGAGGCGCTATCTCTCGAACCGTTCGCGTGAGCTGCGAATCAATGGCATACTTAGCACCACTTGCCGGAGCCGCGTTGTGAGCCTCGTCGAGGATTAACATAGACCCAGCGGAAAAGTCCCCAAGCCAATCCCGTAAGGGGGCCGCATAAGTCTCATCCCGCAGCAGGGCATGAGAAATAATAAAGCGAGTGTGAGTTGTCCAAGGGTTAATCCCATAACCGCGTTCTTGACGACGGGCAGCGACAAATTCGCGATCAAAAATCATGAAGGTGAGTCCGAAGCGGCTCTCCATTTCCTCTTGCCACTGTCGAACTACTGATGGTGGACAGGAGATAACAACGCGCCTGACTTTTTGCCGCATCAGCATCTCGCGCAGGATGAGTCCCGCCTCAATGGTTTTCCCCAAACCTACATCGTCAGCAATGAAAAGACCGACTCTAGGCATGAGCAGTGCCTTGCGAAGCGGTTCAAGCTGATAGGCTTTTACTTCAATACCAGCGCGGTAGGGAGCCTGGAAAAGCTTCGGCTCAGTTGAAGTGACGCAGTTCCAGCGCAGTGTATGAAGGTAGGCGGAAAAGAGGCGTGGCTGGTCAAAACCCCGATTAGCAATGGACTCCCATGAGGTTGCGCCTATATACTGAGCATCAACTTCCCTCTCCCAGAGAACCTCCAGTGCTTCTCCCAGAGCATCGTCATCGAGACAGGAAAGACGTACCAAGGTATCTTCGGTTGGAGAGGGTTTAGGCACCACGTCTTCCACGAGATACTGGCGCGAGCGAACACGAACAATTTGTCCGGCTTCAACGTTTGTCACCTTGCGCTACCTCCTCTCTCGCTTTCATAGCGTTCCAGCAAATCTGAACCGCTCTCTCCCATCTCCTTCACCATCACCTTAATCTGCTTCAGTATGATCGGCAAAGGCTTTGTCTTACCCCGCTCCCAGCGATTCACAGACTGAAACGACACCCCCAGAACTTGGGCAAACTCTACTTGAGTCAGCCCCAGGCGCTTCCGGATTTCCTTCACGAGTACGGCAGTTGATAACGGTTCGGTTACGGGCATGGCAAAGATGCCTCATAGGTTCTTCTAATTGAAGTTAACTCTAGAAACACCGCCTCGCACATGGTATATTCACGGAACTTTGCCAAAAAAAAATAAGAGAGTCACGTTTTGCGGCTCTCTCGGTTATCAGGGTGCATCTACTAACCTAATTATTACGCTTAGGGGTGAGGGGTGTCACCCCCTATTTGTGAAGTGTTGATGAAGGGTGAGTGTGCGATCGCCTTGAGAGGGGAAGTCGGTTTGTCCCTAAAAGACTGTTACTCACACCCCTAATTCCATCACCCCACCTTATGAATGATTCGCAACAAATCAGGGTAATTCTCAATAAGCCGATGATTTCAGTTTGTGATTGAGCGTAATTTTTTGGAATTAGCCCAATCAACGATATAGCGTCTATTCAGGCTATTCCCTACTTCCAGTAGTGT
Organism: Microcoleus sp. AS-A8; assembly: GCA_039962225.1. Lineage (NCBI taxonomy): Bacteria > Bacillati > Cyanobacteriota > Cyanophyceae > Oscillatoriales > Microcoleaceae > Microcoleus > Microcoleus sp. AS-A8. Next base: position 28,361 of record JAMPKV010000039.1, on the reverse strand, counting down.
GAATTATCGGTATTAGGCTGACGTTAGGAGGTCAAAAATGATAAGGAAAGCTCATGTCCCTGACGTTTTCGTTATTTCTATTTATCGATGTCATTTGTAAGAGTGTTAATACTTATTGGATGTTGTGAACATACAATTGAGTCAAAGCTGACTCAGTTATATCAATAGTTAATTCATTGCAATCGAGTCTTCCGCTCACAGCGCATTTTGTGGCAAGCCTGATGAGCGGGAGTCGTGACGCCACTAGATTTTCTGGGGCATCTGATACCACTCGACTTACACTAGCAGAGGCAGGGGGTTAATATGGGATTCCAAAGAGCGCACTCATTTCAAGATCAGAGTTCTCGCCCCCCAAAGCCGACAACTCGGTTTGGCGTTCGCCCGTTTGAGACCCCGGTACAGTTGAGGCCGTTGGGACAGCCCACGCCAGAAGACATTGAGAATGAGCCGTTTGAGCAGAATAAGTTTGAGGAGCACAAGCTGGAACTCAAGGAGAAGTATGGCACCATCACGCCGGAGGAGCAAGAGCGGTTGGGGGGGGTGAACGCGGAGATGGCAGAGCTCTGGGGGCAGAAAAGGGAACAGGGAAAGCGGTTTGGTCATAACTTTGCCAATATTCCGGTTAATCCGCATGGGGAACATGATGCCCCACAACTACAGCTCATGTGGAGGACTGGGACACCAAGGGTGCCGCTTCTGGAACAGCGATCGCTCTTTAACTTTGAGCAACAGTCGTTAGCATCGCCGCTCCAGGCCAAGTTGACCATTGGGCAGCCAGGAGACGAGTACGAACAGGAAGCAGATCGGGTTGCCTCCCAGGTGGTAGAACAGATTCATGCCCCCACAACCGCCCAGTCAAATCAAGGACAGTCGGTACAGCGTCAGGAAGAAAATCAAGAGGAAGTACAGGCGAAACCAGAGATTACCGCTCTCCAACGGCAGGAAGAAAAGCCAGAGGGATTTCAGACTAAGCCAATCCTTCAACGTCGAGAAGTGAGCGCGGGAGGGGAAGCATCAACGGATTTAGAATCTGCCATAAATAGTGCAAAAGGAAGTGGAAAGCCTTTAGAAGCAAGTCTGCAAGAGTCAATGGGGCAGGCGATGGGGGCGGATTTTAGTGAGGTGAGGGTACATACAGATGCTCAGTCTGACCAGTTGAATCAATCGATTCAAGCGAAAGCGTTTACGACGGGGCAGGATGTGTTCTTCCGGCAGGGGGCGTATGAGCCGGGGAGTCGCGGGGGGCAGGAGTTGATTGCCCATGAGCTGACTCATGTAGTGCAGCAGAAAGGGCATCTGAGTTCGGCACCCCCCATTCAGCGTTTAATAGAAAGCTATCAACCGGGTAAGCTGAGAAGCAACTACAAGGTGATGGCTGGCTTGAACCAACAGCAGATGGATAACATCCAAAACCTTCATGATGACTCTTCAAAAACCTACACTATCAATGAAGCGCGGCAGTTGGTTGGAGCAGCACCTCTGGATACAAGTACAGACACTTCTTATGTCCCTCCCTTCCCCTTCCGGTATAACCCAAACGGTGGCACTACTATGGAAATGGTCACAAGCGGGATGGGTGGATTAGTTCAGTATCCATCTGAGGGTATTCCTCATACAGAAGACACAAACAACCAGATGTCTTTTGCTGTTGGGCATGGCTATGGTGATCTTCCCACCGGCAGCAAGCGCAACATCACGCAAACCAAGGTGATGGATAACATTAGCCCGAATGAGGCAGCAAACAAATTAGGGTTTAAATGCCCCACCCCGTTATCGTGGGAATGGCTTCACTTGGTAGCTTTCAGCATTGGGCAGACGCACGTTGGCGATCTATCCCAAACATCACAAGACCTAATTCAAAGAACCAACCAGCCTCAACAAATCCGTGAAAACTTGGTACTAGGAACAGCAGCGGCAAATACAGAGATGCTCAGTTATGAGACAAAGATAAAGCGGCTGTTAACTAAAAACCAAGCGTGGAAACTGAATTTAGTTGCGATTGCTAGTAAGACAGACTTTACAGTCAACACCATCAGTATCCCGGTGGCAACCCGTATTTCCTATCATTTTTATTTTGAGACAGGTTCCAACACCTATACGCCCCCCGTTATTGTAGAATTTGATACCCAATCCCACGAGAAGCCAGCCACCAAATCTTTCGAGACGGTATGTAAGGAGCTAGACGACACACTTAAGAATCATGTGACATTGAAAGAGCCGCTTAAAGGAATTTCCACAGACGCGATGGACACTGTGTAACATTTTTTTTCGCAGTGTGATCACCAATCTTGTAGGGAGCGTTACTTCGTTAACGTACCAACCTCGACGAAAAAAGTAGCGTTCGCCCGTAGAGAGTTCTTTCTCGTTCAGGCGTTATTAGGCGTTTGTGTAGTAAACGTCCCAAAAACAACGCTTTTGGAAATATCTCTGCATTTGCCCACGCTTGAGTGAGCGGAGCGATAGCATAGGAAGAGAAGCCTTTAAAGGCACTGGGTAGGGTGGTCATCTGAGTAACATCAGTTGTGACCACCCTAAAAAATTGCTTGCAGTCCTGTAAGGAGCGTGGGTTTTGCCTCTCCCCCTGTCGGGTTTTTACGGGAATACGACATCTGCCTACTCTGAGAGCAATATGGCATTTCGTTTCAGCTTTGCTACCTTTCCCATAACTTGAATCAAAATTATACTCATGCTTAGAGGAAACCCCTCCAATCACCCTTTGCATCTTTATCTGCGAGGTAAAGAAATACCTTTAATTTGCCTAAATAATGTTACAGCATAAGAATCTGTCATTCCGGCGATATAATCAATAACCTTCAAGGCGTTCAAATATCTCCTACTACCAAGCTGTCCTTCAAAGAAGCTCTCAGACAATAATTTATTAACTTTTTCACCTTTCTTATTTCTTGGGTCTCTTGAACTGATATCATCATTAATTGCTGTCATAAATTCATCTAACAAAGCGGAAATGACATCATATCCTGCTATTTCTATTGAGAGAACTTCCTGACAGTTATAAACTTTTGCTTTTATTTCTTTTTTAATTTCCTTAATTTTATCCTCAACGGTGTGTAGTAAAGGCTTATCAAATTCACCAGTAAGTAACCCTTCTTCATTTTCAATAAACGTGTTTGTAGATACATCTATCAGCTTATTAATAGCTTTTCCACGTAGAAATCTTATATCTTCTCGCCTCTCAGATTGGCTATTCCCATTTTTTAAATCTTTTTCGTATTTGCTCCCGGCAATATTAAGCAACAGTTCTTTTGTCATTTGATAATCGATATAGCCCATATTAAAGCCATCCTCAAGATCCATGATTCGATAGCAGATATCATCAGCTGCTTCTACCAGGAAAGCTAGCGGATGTCTGCACCACCAAGCTGTGTCATTGTTTCCAAGCGGGATAAGTCCTGTTTTTTCTGCAACTTCTTTAAAAATCTCTTTCTCAGATTGGAAAAATCCGTATTTGTTACGTTTAGATTCTTCATATTTAACACTTTCTCTTTCTTGATTTTTTAATAAATCTTTATCCTTAACCAGAGATTCTCTGGGGTACTTAGTAAAAGTGGCAAGAGTAGCAAAAGTTAGCTGTAAGCTCTTACGTTTAGTTTGTCGTTCAGATGTTGTGAGAATTCTAAATCCTTGAGCATTCCCTTCAAACCATTCTAAATCCTCTTTTTCTCCTTCACTCATTGTCTCCAAATGCTGTTTTCCTGTTTCTGAATAAAACCAGGATTGTATAGCATTTTCACCAGAGTGACCAAAAGGAGGATTACCTATATCATGAGCAAGGCAAGCCGTTTGAACAAGTGCGCCAAAGCTTGCTTCATTTAAACCTTTTTCTATCAATTCTTTTAGATGCCCATCTCTATATTTTTTAATAATTTTATCTCCCACAATTCGGCCCAAGGATCTGCCTATGCAAGAAACTTCTAAACTATGTGTCAAGCGATTATGAACGTGGTCGTTATCTGTAACTGGAAAAACTTGTGTTTTATCTTTGAGCCTTCTCAAAGATTCCGAAAAAATAATTCTGTCAAAATCGCGCTCAAATTGACTACGCTCTTGTCGCGTTTCATCAGGATGTTGCTCATGTCCTTGACGCTCCTCACAGAGCAATTGATCCCATCGCATCTTCTGATGACCCATGATTAATCCCTGCTTCCAGTGAAAAACGTGGTTTCTTAGTTTTTAACACATTGTGATTGAAGCCAGCTAGTAACTTCTTTCGTTACCTCTTCGATTGAGCAAGTGCTATCAACAACCAAGTCAGCCATATTTTCCAAGTAACCTTTCACCTGCTGTTCAGTAGAATTCAGTTCTAGAAGCTGATAACTCGTAGGATTACTCTTTTCTCTCTCAAGTAACCGAACTGCTCGTACAGATTCATCAACCACTATGAAAATGAGATACAGATCCATCGGGGCAACCAGTTGACGTAATGTCGTGAGAACTTCTACATGACGGATGCCATCGATTACCAGTCGTTGTCCCGGTTGCCAATTGACTTGAGCCAATACTGCACGGCAGAATTGCTTCACATCATTCTCCACCAGTTCAGCACCAACAGTCTGTAAGACTTCCCGCAACTCCGGAAATCCTCTAAGCCGAGCAACAGACCTAACATAATCTCCAAAACTGACACGGGGCCAGTGAAGAGTTTCAGCTACTTTAGTGGAAAGTGTTGACTTGCCACTGGCGATACTGCCAGCAAAGGCGAGAACAATTGGTTTCATAAATTCCCAAGATCAAGTTGTAGTTGACCAGAACTTTCGTGCAGAACTACCCAACCTCGACGATCGCGTTTAGCAAACTTGATAGGTTCTATAGACTTTACGTGTCGGATTCGCATTAGGGTAGCAAATGATGCTGCCTCACGCTCCTCCCAAAAAATAGGATCTTGTGCACATAGAGCTACCGCAAAATCTTCCCTAATAGTTCGCCACGATTCAGGATCTAACTGATAAAACCAAGCATAAGCAACCTGACATACCCCAATAATGGGACCACTAGATTGTTTCAACAACACAACGTCACCTTTATCTACACGGTTGTAGGGAGCAAAACGACGTGTGGAAAATCTTGACTCCACTGTTTTCTTCCCATCCAAAATAAATTGGAGATATGGCTCTACCAAAATGGCTAAGTGAAGCGCGAAGGGAACTGATGCAGGTGATGTCAACTGCTTCAGATAACTTTCCCAGAAAGGATCGCCCTGCACAGCTGACCGTAGTTGATCAACCAGCGGCAAGAGAGAGGTTTGTATAGTTCCGCTGTTCCCCAAAGAGTAAATTCTCCTTTTGCTCTGTACTAACAAGGTTTATGATCTGATTGGTTGCGTGGGAGACAAGCTCGGTTTCCCTAGAGCTTAACGGGCGCTCCAGAGCCAAAGCTACCGCTTCGTAAGGCGATCGCCCCACTGCGACTGCCCGCAGAATTTGCTGAAGCACACCCCGCCCCTGACAAGCAAAGATGCGGTTCCCAGAAGTCCAAACATCAGCCAACCTCCGGCGCGAATCTCTCCGGCTCACTGATTGAAGCACATCTCTGGGTACAACGGATACCAGAGATGGGTCTGCAAAGCCTGATAGATTTGGCTGCCGGATACGCACCCTTACGCCAAGCAGCACTTCCTCAATCCATTCGTCTTCTTGTGGCACGGCTGCTGGGCGTGGGACTTCAGCCTGATGGGTACGCGAGAACACTGCTAGATTGCCACGTCGCCATTCTCTTGGAACTGTATGAACCCCTTCTGCCTTGAGTCCGTTGAGTTCAAATAAAGGTGTGACATAAGGCAAAGCCATCTTATCCAAACGGAGCAGGGTAAGACCGATTTTCTGTGTCCAGTCCAGCGTATTTATCCATTCCCGCTCAATACCAGGTCTGGTACCGAAGGGAGGCATACTAATTAAGATATATCCACCGATTTTGCAAAGTTGGCAAGCTGCCCAGAGAAAAGATTGAATATGCTCTGGATACCACGGTGGATCGAGAACAACAGCTTCTGCTGAGAGTTTTGGTAGTGGCTCCTTGATTACGTCGCACCGCACTACCTGCACGTTAGGTACGGCTTGAGTAAGACTCGCTGTTATCGTCGAGCTGGCTTCAAGCAATACTAGCTGGCGTGGGTAAGACTGTTCAATGCCCATCTGAAGTAAGCTAGGGGTACCGAGCAGTACAATCGTACTATATAAAGGAGTCAGTTCCTTGCACTCATTCAACAAAATTTCAACGGCCGCATCACTAAACCGCCAATCGTAGTCAAGGGGATGGGGAACAGGTAAGGAAATCTGGTGATATGAACGAGTTGACTGCTCTAATTTACTCTTCGCTGGTTTGACCAGCTCTTTCATGACTTCTGTGGAAATCCTCTGTGCAGATGCAAGTCGTTGGAGAGAGCTAAGGGCGATAGATGGATATACACCAGGCAGCAAGGTCAGTAATTGCTCAAATGTAGTGACACCAGACGCGAGCGCATCAAGCACCCAGCTGTCAACAGAATCTTCAAACATCTGTGCTTCAGTTTGAGTTATTTTCATAGTTATCTGCCTCCACAAAGAGGTATATCGGCAATGTTACAGGCTCGTTCTTCACTGGAATATCGGCGCTCTAGCTCTTGAAGCCAGGTTTCAATTGCAATTTGTTGATTCTGTAATGCTTCAGAGGTGGCATGGTTCAGACGTTCCTTGACTGGCGTGAACTCCTGAATCTGGAGCGGAACTGTCCGCAGTGGCAAGTTTTCATCAAGCATTTGGAGACGGTCAACGAAGCGACGCATATCGTCTGCTATTCCGACTCCCGATGGCGCTGTAAATGTGGCGTAGGCATATAAATCGATGCCTAACGTCAAAAGCTTTCTCATCAGCTCAAATTGCTGGTCAAAGAGAGCAGGTTCAGCACGAGTATTAAACGCAAACGACTCGGCGTTAAAACCCTTGAAGCAGCAAACGCGACCGTAGTTGGCATATGTAGCTATGAGTTCAATGTCCGTGTCAGAGAGAAATTGCCAGAAGTAATCGTTACTAAGATTGTCGTCTGACCAAAGGTAGACTTGGCGCTCAAGCCCACGGCTTTTTATCTCAGCCATCATCCAGGGCACCCATTCAGGAACGAGATCTGGCTGACCACCTGTTAGATCGATTATGGGTGGTGGATCAGGCTGGTCGAGATAGCGATCGACAAGAGTGACAGGACTCAACCACTCTGAGTAATCAGGGTTGGCGTTGAGCAACTCAAAGGGAACATAACAATACCAGCAACGCCAGTTGCAAGCAGCATTTTGGAAAACCTGCGCCCGAATCATATCTATTGATGGCAGACCAAGCACCTTGCAAGCTGGGTCGATAGGTAAGGGGTTTGGTGGCCAGCCAGACCCGCCAAAATTGCGCCGGAAGTGTCGGATACGCCCAATGCCACCACAGTTAGGAGATTCACTCAAATCCTTCTCCTGCTCAGTGTTCCGAAAGTTTGTGATTAAGAGACGCTTGCTACTTAGATCAACTGATGCTGCTCGATAGCGAGTTGATAATGCTTCTGTGTTGATTGCCATTGAAACTATTACCTACCCTACTACTCAGTAGACGAATTTTTTTTGGGTTGACGCCGTATCCGTGGAGTCTTCTGTGCTTGGTCTGTCAATTGCGGCAGCTTCTCTTCTATGTACAACATGACCAAGTCAGTGAGGTATGCGATTTCATCCTCAGTTAAATCTCTACCTTGAGGAATGTTATGCCAATACTCAACGCACTTACGGCAGCAGGAGGCTGTAGCGTGCTGAGCATAGTAGATGCTGTTACCGGAATATGGAGTTTGCTGACCATCTCGATATGGGCGCTTTTTGCCATCCAACATTTCATGCACTTCGCCGACATACTTTCTAAGTCTGTGGGTTGCAGCTTTACGAAGGTCGATCCGACCCTTGTTGAGAGCATGATTTACTGCCCCTTGGTCTTGGTTGATGTCAATGTGCCAAAAATGGTGTCGAATCTTTTCATGCTTGAGAGCTTCAAAAGTATGCTTTATATCGCCAATATCCCGTTTATGAACCCGCTCCCAATCAACTAGCTCTGTCTCACATTCACGGCATTTACCAAATTTATCAGTAGATTTTTTTGAGTTTGCTTGTAAAAAGCAGTGCAAGTCGTTTTTACAATCCGTACTTCTGCAAGTAACCTTGCTTTCAAGGGATTTAACTTTGTCTTTCAGTGATTGCTTCGCTGGCATAACTCCTCTCAATTGTTGATATCAGATAGTGCTCGTAACAGAAGATCTCGATCAACCTCATTGAGCCGATCAAAGTCGGCGTACTCCAGAAAAACGTCACGCGCAATCTTCCAAGGATTCTCTCCCCGAACTTGGAGATTGTTTGCTGTTCCCCACCAATTGTTGATATTTTTGTTATCCATAAGCGATAAGCAGAAAGCTACGTGATTGGCAAGTGCATCAACCGGAACATTCTCTTGCTTGGCAATTTTTGGAACAACCCCTTTGAGGCGTGCAACATTGTTTCCTGCTGCCTCTAGGCACATTTCAAACAGCTCGTATGCACGGCTTTCGAGTACAACATCAGCAGGAAATTCACTGGCGTCTAATTCTTCGTTGGACTCTCGGCGCTCTGGAGACATTACATCAGCTTCAATCACGGCACGATCGTCAAGCGATGGGTCTTGCGCTGCGTGATATAACTCATGCAAGAGATCGAAAAGCCAACGGGCTGGAAAGTCAGTTTGTTGTTTGAGAACAATCACATCGCGTCCCCCCACTCGCCAACAAGCACCATGAAAAGCACCTGAATCTTTTAATGGTAAGACTGGTATGCCTAAGCTCCAGACGTAGCGCAGTGCATTCTCAAAAGTTAGAGAGCCATACTTGGAGCGAATTTCCTCCCGAACCTGCGTTGGGTCTGTAGGAATTGGCTTCTTTGGTAAATTTAATGTAGCGTCCAGGACAAGGAGTGCCAGAAAGTGTGCGTAAACGGTGTAAGCACTGAGCCGTCGTTCATTAGCGTTAGCGTTGACTTTGAAGCGTGCCGAGCCTAGTGCGGCTGTGTTCAATTGCAGCGGTTTTGAACTAAAAATATCAGCCCATGACCAACCAAATACTCGTTTCAATGCTGTCGCTGTACGAAGAACAAAACTCCCAGCAGATTCTTCATTTTCTATCTGTGAATCCGTCGCGTGCAGTGAAGGCAAAAATCTTTTCAAAATCAGATCGTGAGCGAGACCTGCTTGATTCAATCGGTCGAGCAAATAAGCAGACGAGATTTTAGGTAAAAGAATGTCTTCACGTACCTGAATTCCGAGTGCTCGGCTCACTTCTACCAATCGAGAAAAGCTTGCGGAAGCATACTCCGTGTCTTCATAGCGTTGGATCTGTTGTTCCTTCAGCCCGAGGCGCTCTGCTAAATCCTTTTGGGTCAATCCTGCTGCAATACGTGCTTTGATGAGTGCGCGTGGCAATTCTTCCAGTGATTCCAGTTCAAGCACGGCATTCTGACCAGAGCGCAAAGCGTCATATTCTTCTAGCTGAACCCGCAGCTCTGCTAGTTGGCTTTCTAGAGCTTCTCTCTCCGCTTTTCGCAAGATGGGATTGATCTGCGAATGTTGATCTGGCCGCTCAGATAGCTGCGCCACAGCATCCGAGAATTTTTCGACTTGGGCTTTCGTTATGCGGTATTGCCGCTCATTCTTAATCATGACCATATCTCCCGCAGGTTCAGGGCAACAATACCTTTCGGGTTTCCTGTTGCCTTATCAATCTGAAAAAACTCTAAAAAAACGACTCCCGTGCTACTTTCGGTTACTTGTGCTGGGAAAAATTCACCGAAGTATTTAATCTTCTGGGCAAAGCGACCTTTGTCGAATTTCAGCAGTACTGGATCAAGTAGGTCTGAGTCCACTCCTGTGATGTCCCAGCAGATATCAAAGTCATTGGGGTGCTCCTTTTCCGTTACAAAGCTGCCGTCAACATAAGCCATTCCACAACCTGCCCTTCGCAGAACCTCCAGACCCGACTTCATCCCCAGAAGGAGGTGTTGTCGATGGAGCGTTGTACCGAATCGGTCGGCAAAGTTCTGCCAATTAGCCAAATGTATCCCTGGCGGTAGAAGACCATTTTGATTGAATGGCGGAATCATAACTCAATTATTACATTGTGTCGTTCTTAAGACAACACAATTTATATGTTGTGTTGCTTACCCGATGATAGCGCTCCTATTGTTTTGGCAGCAACACCCGATTCGGCAGGTTGCATCAATGATGCTCAAGAACCGTAAGCCTCTTTTTTCCATAAAGGGGTTAAACTGCGTACCAAAAAACGACCGATAGATGCTACATCGACCCAACATACCTTCAACTGGTCTTTTAGCTCCTGGCGGGTGTACCAAAAATCATCATTTTATCTATGTCCCTAAAATCTCCTTGCCTCAAATTTCGACACATGCTTAAAATTTTATAGCAATGTGATAACAAAATAATTTCTTAAGGTATCCCGACAGTCCCATATTGGGTTTGCCCAATCCTTAAAACCCCTTGACACGAGCTATAAGTCTCCTGATGAATCAGTCGCAGTAATAGATCATTGGTCAAAGGGTAAACATGGGGTAATTGGTTTCAACTTAAAGAAAGCGGAATCAAAAAAACATCCGTGTTTTTACGGTGGTGAACGAAAAAGGGGAATGCGACACTGAAAACAGAAAATTAGTTCCAGGATAGAAGACTAAATGACATTTAATATCGAAGACATTTGGCATGATGTTCCAGCGGTTAAGATTACTGATAGCCTTTCTCTTCCACCGGGAGTTTTTCGATTTAGTCTTTCTGATTTTGCCTATGTTTGGAAGGGTTTTCCTTCAATGAATTATTTAGAGAAATGTAACCGCCTTAAAAGAACATTTAATACTGACTATTTTGAGTCTCCTACTGTATTAACAGATGCTCTGAGTTTTGAAAAGCTTAGGAATACAGGCTATTCTGATCCATTAGTGGGAGATGGAAGCGGTTTTATTTATATTTATACTTTTGAAGATAACGTTCTCGCTGGAAAACATAGACAGGGTATGCTTTGGTGGGCAGTTGATCGCTATGACACGAAACTGAAAGTAGGACAGACTGGGCAAAATATTCTCAACAGAGTTGAACAGCAACTTGGTCTTAGAACTGCTGTTTCAGAACCACCGATTCTGCTAACTGCGCTTTGGACAAAGCAGGTAGCTTTATGTGAGCGAACCATTCATCAGCAACTCAGTAGCAAGAGGCTAACTGATAGTACGGGAAAAGCAGCAAAAGGTGGTGTTGAATGGTTTAAGGACATTCCTACATCAGTCATGCCAATCATCCTTTATTGGGTGAATAGTTATAGAAAAGAAGCTGAAATTATCCCGTCAACTGATAGTTTGTTGATGGTCTAAGAATCCTCTGTATCTTTATTTTATTCATTGTCCTGCCACCTTTTGTCTGTGATAACGTTCTTGGAACGCTTGTGGAACAGCAAAACAGGCTGCGGAACGCTAGGAACATTGATAATGCGCCAGTTCCAGCGTTCCTGGAACACCGAACAGAAACGGCGGAACAGCACGAAACAGGGTTTTTTAGAGCACCTCTCCTGTTCCTGGAACTGTTCCGCCGTGACTTCAAATCAGTCTTGAAGATAGTAACCTGTGATGTCGTTTCCTTTTATCCATTCCTTCTCCAGTTCGCGCAATTCCGCTTTTAGAGTATGCCTATCTGGAGAAGTGTCTTCCCACTTGCGAGACTTGCGAATGGATTCAAAAGAGATGGGATACTTAGTAGCTGACCTGATAATTTCCAAAAGCTTTTTCTGAACGTCTGTCAGGCTGGCTTCTGAACGTTGGGAAGTAGGGATTTGCCAAGTCTTCTCTAAATGCTCTATTGCTTGTTCCCAGTCTTCACGGTTTGATTCAGTTTTGGTAGTGGACTGGTTAGGTTTTGGGTTGGAGCAATTTTCGGGTTCAGTTAAGCGAGTGTTAGCATACTCCTCATACTCGCCTACGATATTCGGGAGAATTCCCAGAGTGTATTCTCCCGCATCCGAATTTGAGGTGAGAACGATAGGCTGCTGATGGAGAATTGAAAGTTCTTTGGCTTGTGGAAAAACGTCTTTCAACCGCCTCCTCTCGTCTTCATCCGCAATCAACTGAGCATTATTGATACTTTGGCTGATAACTTCATAATTCCCCTGCCGTTTCTCAGTATTCCTCAAAGCTAATATCATTAGAGTTATGGCAGCCCTACCGCTTTTAGAAGACAAAAATGTGAGGTCAGCTATATTTCCAGATTGCGTGCCAACGATAGCGGATACGTTTAACTCTCTTCCGTTGAACGAAATCTCAGATAAAATCGCATCTACAGCATCCCCGAATTTGACACTGTTTATCCTTCCCGACGCTTCTGGTAGCCCAACCTTTTTATCTTTAAGGACAGTATCAAATTGTTTTTGCTGCGAGACGTAATCATCCAGAATTAAGCGGACTGGATTGGCATCACAGTAAGCTTTGCGAGTTCCTTGAAACATTGAAGCTCGGTAGCGAAGTTCGGTAATGACCTCGACAAGAATCTCCCAACAAGAATCAGAATCTTGATTGAGAAGAGCGACTTTGGCACCGCCGAAGAAATCATTCTTCATCGCGATGGCATAAAGCCTGAGCGACTTACCAAACTTTTGGAGCATTCTGCCCAAGATGACTCCCTTAGCCGTCGTCTTACCGGCTCCAGGTGTGCCGAGGAAAATAATCGTGTAGTTTGTATAGGCTAGGTCTGATATGGCGCGATTCCCAACAGAGGTCAGCTCATCCAACGTGATGGATAGAGTTATTGGTACTTCATCCTTCCCAACCTGTAGGAGCTTTCCCAGGCTCTGCTCACCCTCCACCTCTGAAGAGGGAACATCAACCGCTCCTAATTTCGTGTTAGAGCCGATTTGTGGAGGGGGAGTTTGTGGATTCTCCTTCACCCTCTGCGGGTATCGCTCCTCTAGATTTCCCCACATATAAAGACTAGCTTTAGCTACATCTAATGCTCTCTCCCCTTCGGCCTGCTCTAACTGCCGGAATGCATCGATAACCCAGTTGGGTAAATGGTTGGTGTGCTGCCGCAGCTTGAGAATAAATAGTGCCAGTATGGGGTCTGAGGCATTGTTATCCAAGTGTTCGCCATTCATCACCGCTTCCACCGTATGTTCGTAAGCCGCGATAATATTTGCTGGGGTTAGTGCATCTGGCTGGAACTGTCCAGTACTCGCGGCTTGTTCTCTACGCTCTCGAAGAGATGTTGCCAACCATTTGATGAACTGTTCGAGGAGTACTGAACCTTTTAAAACTGAATATTCGGGCTTGAGGCGGTCGCGCATACTTCCCAACTCTTGCCACCGGAAAACCGAGCCTGCTATAGCCCCTGCAATTAGTAGGGATGGCACGCCAAAGGGGAAGAGAATAGGTAGGCCGAAAACTCCAGAAACTATCATTCCCGTCATCAACTTGTTTTGGTCTGACCGATATTCCTGGGCGAACTTTGACACGGCTTGATAAACTCGCTCTATAGCCGCATCGATTGGCATTTGCTTTGTTTCCACCAGGTAACGCAGAACAGTGTGACCATCCGGGTTGCCTGGTTCTAGGTTGGGTCTTAAATCATACATTTTCAATCCCTCCTGAAATATTGGGGCATCTTGAGGACGCCCCATAAATTTAGTGATTGGTCACAGGCATTAGTGCCGGTCTTTATCGGCTTTCTCTGCCGCAGACAGTGTGACGGCTTTGTAACCGCGATATAAAACTAGAGACAGTTCAACTCCCAGGACGGCTAAACCATTCCAAATGCAGTTAATCCAAAGTGGATTTCCCAGCCCGTCAATCCAGGGACGTGCTATATGCATCGCGTAAGCATCCACCAGATAGGCCAAAATCCCTGCTAGTGACAGCCAGCGGAGGATTGCCATTGTTTCCCCAGATGCCAGCTTGTAAGCTTTTTTGGTGGCCGGTTGGTTGTTGGAGGGGTTCTCAATCCGCTTGCGATTTTCCCGGTAAAGCAGGTTTTGGGCGGCATCTGGAAGATAAAGGTGGAACCGTCCAGAAAGTTCTAGTCCTTGAACGACGAACCAGATGGCCACTGCCCCAATTAGGGCAACAACCCCACCGGTTAGTTTGTCCAGCCAATTGATTAATGTGCCCAGGATAGGAAAACGAACAATCGAACTAACTACTCTCTCTCCAACTGGAGCTTCTACGGGTAGTGTTCTACCAAATTCATCAAGGCGGGTGGTAAAGACTTGGTTGAGTAAGTCGTAGTAGCCAGCCAAATTAATGGCGATACAGAACCCTGCAAAGATTAAGATTCCAAACTTAATGGTATTGGGGCTGAAAATGAAACCGAAAGTTTTGTCGCTTAAATCACCTAAGCGTTGATTTAACGGAATGTTATCTTCGTCGAAATCATCGTATAGGGGCGCACTTCGGGCGCTGGGTGGAAGGATGATTTGGGGGGATTGTTCTTTTTTGCCAAGTGCCATAAAGTTACTCCGATTTGGTTACGCCTCGTTCAATGAGGATTTTTTTCATTTCTTCTGAGGGCAGACGTTTGATGTCGTTAATGATGGGTTTACCTTCGCTGTTAAAGGCGATAATTCCGGTATTGCCAAACTGGTCGCAAACGGTGGTTCCGCTGGGTATGGGGCGGGTTTTGTGGATAACCAGTTTTCCTCCTTCGATGGAGGAGAAGTAAGCGGCTGAGCCGTCTGTAATCGGAAGTTCGGTCATGAGTACGAGACACCTTTTGGCTCGATTCATGGCTTCCTGTTGCTCGTAAGCTGCTGCTGTTTCTTCGGTACGAATAGCGTCTTTTCTTTCGGCTTCAGCTTGTAAGGAAGGTGAGCGAATAACGTAACCAGCTACTAAGGCCGCTACTTGCGCTCCAATTAGGTAGGTGGTTGCCTGACGGCTTGTAATTTGCATGAATTCCCTCCATGCCCCTAGCACTGCGCCAGGGGCATTGAATAGTTGATTAAACGCTGCGAGAAGCGTAGACTTTGCCTCGGATTTGTGCGGTTAGGGATTCAATTAATCCCTCCATGTCAGATTCGTGAAGCGTTTCGCAAGACTCAATGTATTGGCACAGTTCTTCGTCATCGTCCCAGATGTTCCAATTTACGCCTGCCGACTCAATACAGCTCTGCATCAGAGTTACTTCGTCGGGATGGGGGCTAGGAATGTGTACTGGCTTATTAGCAATGTAATCAGCCAGCGCTGCCCGGAAGACAATTTTCTGCTCGTAACTCATCTCCTGAAGTTGAGAACCGAAGCGCTCTTGAAGCTGGTGCAGGATATCTGGTTGTTGAGTCATTGGGTTGTATCCGGTGGAGTATCCAATTGGTTGTGACATTACTGAATCCCTCCATCTAACTGAGCGCACTGCTGCACATTTCTCATCGCACCTGCTGCTGAGTGAATAGAATCAAGAAGTCGTTGATTTTCCTCAACAGCGGCGTCGATTACTTGGTTTCCTTCTTCCATGAGTTGGGGTGAGTAGGGAGAAGTCGCCAATTTATCGAGAAAATCCATCAAGGCAAGTTGTGCCGGAGTGAGTTGCGGTTGCATTAGTTGGCCCTCCGTTGGTATTGGGCGATAGCTTCCTGTCCGGCCGGAGTAGCTTTGAATTTGGCGATGTAGGCATCAACTTGAGCGATTTGGTCGGAGGTCAACGTTCCGTTTGGTGCCAGAGTTCCTTTTGGGAACAGGTCAATGTTTGAGGCGATGCGCCATTTTGAGTTAAGAATGCGGTCAGGGTGACCAGCGTGGATTCCTGAAATGCGGCAGATATAATCTGCAACATAATCAATGTTTGATGACATAATTCGGGTAGTCCTTACGATTCTTTTGCTTGGGTCGTCGGGTTTTGGTCGGAGCGCTGGGACTGTGCAATTCGTCAGCGCCCTGACCTTCGGTTGTCGTCTGATATTCACATGTGGTGGTTAACGGTAGGGTGCCTGATTCTGGGTTGCCCCACTCCACGTACACCCGTGGATTTAGTTTGATGCCTGTGTCGGCGCAGTTGGGGCAGGTCACGGCAAGAAACTCCCTACAACGAAGTCGATCATGCCGTCCCTAGACCCGTCCAGCCAGGGGTACTTCTCCGGGTCAAACGGCTCGTCAAAGTCCCGAATCGATATGTTGTTACACCAGTCCTTCAATTCGGCGTCGGTCATCGCCAGTGCCATACTTCGGGCGGCTTCTCCTTGCTCGGTACGGGGGATGTGAATGATTACGTCTGGGGTAAATCTGTCAAATGGGTTGGTCATTCGTTTATAGGCTCCTCTCCAATAGCAATTCCGGTTTCACCATGAAGGTCATTTTCACTCTGGAAGTCCACAAGATGGGCATCAAATGCATTCCAGTCGTTGGTTGCGATCGCGAGAACCGCCAATGCCTCTAGTTTCGTGAGAAACGGCTCGTGTTCCTGGCGAATGGATTCAAGGTGAGCGTCTGGGATGGCTTCGCTGAAATTGGCATCAATGTTAGGAATATCGGGTAGTTGAAACATTATTCGTTCTCCTCGTCTCTCGACGTTTTGATTAATCGCCTCACTCGTTTCAGCTGTTGCGCTTCCTCTCGTGTCGTTGGCGGTGGTTGGGAGGCAAGCCATTCGATAAGTTTGCCGGGGGTGAGATTCAAGTACGTTACGGTCACGCTGCTTCGTCCTCAAACTGAGCAGCGAAGTCAGCATCGAAATCAAAGTTGTCGGGTTCGGATATTGCCTCTTCTTTCAACACGGAGGGTGAGGATTGAGGCATTGCGATAACGTTCCTTGCGATTCCAGGTAACCATTCCACAAGCCGATTAAAACTGTTGAAAAGCCGTGCGAATGGAACCTGTTTCGCCATCGACTGCGCGAGTTTGTGCTCGTAAAGTAAACGGTTGGCAAGCGTGGTCACCTCGGCTCCTGTTATGGTGTCGCCAGCTTTTCCGATGACTCTCTCGGATTGGGAGCGAAGGTAGTCTTCTATGTCCGGCTCAATGCGAATTCGTGTATTCGATGCCATTGTTAGTTACCTCTCGCTAACCGACCTTCTGCCATCCGCTGGAGTCCGATCACGTTTGCCCAGCAGCCATCCGGAACGGCAGTGATTCCCCTGTCAGTTAACTTCTGAGCGACCCCAGGCATTTCCACGCCGCCCCCCCAGGCCACGAAACTCTGTGCCGCATCCTTCCATTCTTCAACCTCCTTCTCCACAAGGCGTAGGCGATCGCTGAGCCAGGGCGTTAGATGACGTGCATAAATGTTACGAAAGTTAAATGGGCGCGTGCCGTACTGGAACGATTTATTTTCGATGCCCTGGCGTACCGTTTCGACACTTCCTGCTTTGCCCTTACCCAAGAAGGCGATTAGTTCTGGGTCAGCAGCAATAGCATCCAGTAAATCGATACAACCGCCAACCTCCAACACCTTGCGATGGATGATTTTGCCACCAGGCGCAAATACAGTCGGGATTACTGTTGAGGTGCCAAAATCCACTGCAATAACGTGTGCTGTGCGGTCAACAAGTGGTTCTGGTTTTGCGGCATTGCAATAAGCGTAAGAGCCTGCCCCTTCTGGTGCCACCAATGAAATGTTGAGGTGGACTCGCGAGGTAGGGTTGCTTTTACCGTTAAACGAAACGATGTGCATTCCCCGTACCTTATCGGCTAGAGCATCACGAAACACTTTCGCGTGGATCGAAAGAACCAGAAACATGTGCCACTCCTGCTTCGGAGGTAGCGTGCCCAACGCACCTAGCAATGTGTGCAAGCAGTACTCCACCTTCAGTACTGGGTCATCGCTCAGCTTGATGTGGGTCGCTGGGGCTTTCCATGCTGCCAATGCTCCAGTCAAGAATTCACGTCCCACGAGGTCTTGGCGTTCGCCGTCCTGGTAAAAAAAGTGACCGCCTTCTTTTGACGTGAGAATATCATCCAATTCTTCACGCACTTCATAGACCTTGGCAGGGGTGCGGATTCGCATTTGCTGCGCTCCGCTGCCCATGCAGACCTTGACCAATCCTGCCCCATTATCAACCCCACCCGCAATCGGTGGGTTCTGGCGGGTCATTCCAGCCGATTGGGGCTGATGCGTCGTAACCATGAATTTTTCTCCTGAAACTCGCAAAATAAATCTCTAAGCGGCTCTATGTCTACTTTTGAGCCGTTTTTGAAGAGTAAACAGCTTCTTGCCCAGTCTTGTCGCGTTTCTCTCGCGCTTTCCTGCATTGGGCAATCTTGGGCTGATACCTGTTAGGATAATGGAGCCGCTCCAAGGAGTCAAGAGGCACTCTGAGGAATTTTGACAACTCTACAGTCCTCGAAGGAATATGGAGAGACAATTAATTTGTAAAATTTCGATGCCATCGCGATCGCGAATAGTGGTTTATCTAACGGAGGAGAAGATAGAGGAACTAAAAAGCTGGGCAGAACAAGAAAACCGCCCAGTAAGTAACTTGGCAGCAACGGTAATTCTTAGGGCGCTTGAGGAGAGGAGTAAAAACGAACCCCCCACTGCTGACACCAGCAGTGGCGGCAAAGGCAGGGGGTAAGGGGGCGAGGAGTGAGGAGAAATCGCACCGCTGTTGGCTCCCACAACCCAGAACTATTGCCGAAAATAGTTCTTCCGCTACAGTCATGAACAAATAAGAAAAAAACCCGACAGATGACGCTGCCAGGGCTTTTCTGAACTTGTAAATACTGAAGCTTGAGCGCTAAATTTCAATCTAGAGAAGATGACCAGCCCAGACCTATATCTTTGACGGGATTAATTCTGAGCTGGCTCCTGGAGGCTGCTAGCTTTAAGCTAAGAACCAAACTTTTGCGTACTTGGGTACGCGGGTACGCAGGTACGCGAAAGTCTACTTCAAGGTTAGCATTTAGCCTCCTTCACGCAAACCTGGAGGAAGCATGAATACGTCTTTAAATTTAGGGTGCCACGAAGCTAACTTTTTCTCGATCTGCCACCACGCGATCGCCACTTACCTGGGTAGCGAACGGCCTACGCTGCTGCTTCAGCGGTTTCATTACTGGCTGCAAAATAAGCATTCGGGATATCTGCTTAAAGATGAAACGAAGTGGATCTACAACGGTTACAAGGAGATACAAGAGCAGTTTCCCTGGCTCAGCATCGATCAGATTGGAGGATATATTCGCCAGCTGGAAAAGCTGGGATGGCTTATAAGTGCAAGGTTTCACGAGCTGAAACGGAGCATTGGCTTCGCTACTCCAGCGCCTCATATGCAGGAGGATAACCAGCGCAAATGGTACAGGATTAACTACCAGAAGCTGCTTGATGATACTGGCGTGGATTTACTAAATTCGCGTTCGGGTCAGCCGCCCAAACGCTCTCGCAGAGCCAATCTGAAATTATCCAGATTGCAATCTGGATATTTCCAGAAAGCAATCTGGAATAATCCAGATTGTTCTATATACAAAGAATTCCAAAATACTTCCAAAGAACTCTCTCAAGAGCGAGAGAAGAGCTTGGATTTAATCAATGAAGAAGCAAATACCAAAATTCCTGATTTTGTCAACCCGGATGAAGTAGAAAATTGTCACAAGAAAATAACTCAGGACAACCAACATCCGGGAGAAGATCAGTTTTCCGCCGCCCCGCGCAACGTAAAATACTCTAAACCGACGCAATTCGATGCGCTCCAGGGTTTCAAATCCCAAGAGGAACGGGACGGTTTTTACCAAGAGCTGCTGGAGCTGGGCAAGAATAAATCCGGTGTGCGATCGCCCCTCGGATGGGCTAACCAAATTCTCAAGTCAGTGAATGTTGGTGAGCCATGTGAGTACTTGAATGAGTATCGCCGGGGAGAGCCGGTGGGCACCTGTGAAAAGCAGGAATGGGAGGTGAAACCGGGGTGCCCGTTCCCGAATTTTATTTCCTACCTCAAGCGAACGTTTGAGGCTAACTACATGACGGCATCTCAGGCTACTGAAGCTGTCTTTAAGGCCATGAGGGATGTGAATGAGGCTCGGACACTTTGGAACGGCTACAAGCGCCATTTAGCCAACCTCAATGATGAATGGAAAAAACAACAAGCTCTAGGCGTAAGTAACGCTTATATTCCTGCTGAGGTTTTACCGGAAAAACAGGTAACGATTGAGGAGGCCGCAGCGGCTATCCAAACCTTGGCGACCAATTCTGTGCAGCTCCATGAGCTTCCCTCCGCCATGACAAACGAAGCGCTTCCTGCCGCCACCTTAGAGCCAGAGCTGGAGGAGGAGCCAGAGAAGGAGCCAGAAATTGATGTTTCTGCTGTGAAGGCACAGGCCGCACAGATGCGTGAGCATCTGCGTTCTGCTAGTGCGATGAAGGCAAGCATGGGTCGCGCTTGGGTTCGTGCTCACGAAGATTTATTGATCGTGCAGCGCGATGGCTCCGGACAAATCATTGATTTTGAAGTAGCAGAGGAGGTTGGCGACAGAGCCAGGGAGCTAGATAGTGAACTGTGAAAAATTCACAGTTCCCGCCTCGGCTATTTCTTGCCGTTGAGCAACTGCCGATTCAGTCGTTCTGACATCTAAGCGCCTGCCCCTCTGTACGTGCTGACGCTGACAAAAACTGCTGATTAATTCTGCCCAACAAAACTGCTCCTAGGCGAAGCTTCTTCCCGCAATCCAAGTGTGCATATTTTTTCTTTGCAGTAGTGCTGGAATGTCGCATCCAGAAAGCTGCACTTTCCTTCTCTTCTGTTGTTGCTTTAGTGTCTGGTTCTTCAATGTAGGAGCGAAAGCTGTGTCTGAGGTCATGAGGCGTAATCGGAAGTTCAGTCCAACGAATAAAAATACGTCTGATTTTGCTGGTCATTCCTGCACTGCTAAAAGCTTTTCCTGCAGACGCCATAACAAAAACTGTTTTTTCGCCAGGGACAGCAATCGCCTCTCGCATCCCATGCCATTCACCACTTTCATCTTGATAACCTCTAAAAAACCAGCGATTCAAATAATCGTAAAACTTAGAGCCATCGGGAAATTCAGTATTGGGAAACTCACCCAGCCATTCTCCGTAGATATCCCCAGTTTTGTAGTCCTCTGGTTGCAAATGAATGTAGTATCTTGCTTCGCTAGGATTAGCCATTTTTTCGGCAGATGTAAATCGCTCGTTCTCGAAAATTCCATATTTAAGAGTTCTGCCTAGCTCTAGTTCGCGAATAACACGCTGGCGAGAGGGTGGAACCAGAACAAAAAATCCCAGCAAAACAAAATTTTGCAATGATTTTGCCTTGGCAGACAATTGACGTTTCTTTGTCCCTTTACCAACTTTTATTGTTTCTAGCTCAGTTTCAAAACGTAATTTTTCAAGCACCTCTAGAGCGTCTGGCCAAGGAAGAAGATATCTCTGGATGGAATTAAAATTGTTTTTTTTGCCATTTTCAACTTCTTTCTGAAAAACCTTGAGGCGATTGATGAGCGGAATGTCCTCAAAATTTAAAGCCATTGTTTTATCTGTTTCGTTGCGGTAGATGTACCTGCTGTAAGCAATCAAACTATCTATATAGGTCTTTTTTGTCTTAGGAGATGGAGGATTTTCGAGCCACGCGAAAAACTCTATTAGCAAATTGACGAGTTGTTCGGCTTCGTGCTTGATATTTTCTAAAGCTTCAGCCTTGGCAATCAATTGAGATAATAAGCGATTCTCCTTAGAGGAAAACTCTCTAATTTGAAAGTTCAGCCGGACAAAAGGAACTATCTTACTGAGGCTGATTTCAGCCAAAGAAATACCTTTTTCTCGATAAAGCCATCCTAAAATTCGATTTAAATGCCTTTCGTATGAGTCTGCGGTAACTTGCCGACATCTTTCGCTGGTTTGGTATTTTTTAAAGCTAGTACATTCCTGGCTTATTCGCTGAAGATGCTGCTGTATCTGTTCGGGATCGAGCGGTTCAGATTCATAATCAATCACATCGAAAGAAAAGACGAATTTTTTATAGACATGTTCTCGCTTAGTTAGTTTGATTCGCTTTAGTTTTTCAGGATAGAAGATGTAATGCGGCTTCTCTTCGGGTGATTTTGCAGAGGGAAAAGTTTCATTTTCAATACCCCAGTTGATGAACTGATTCAGGTAATATCTCGGCTGGCGTTGTCGTTTATTGGGAGTGTTCAGTAGCGTAAAAGTTTGTTTTTGTGCCTCTCTAAGGCGTTCTCCGATGTCGGTAGAGATGTCTATTGAGGCGAGCGTCTTGAGAGCAGCAGCGATTTCCTTTGAGGTAAGTCTAGCTCCCGAAGGCTGGCTTCCTCCTAACCCCGGAAGCGTGAAGCGAAATAGCGCACTTTGGCATAAAGAGGCATCTTTGGAGCAGGAAAGCTCGAAGGTTTCCCAGGCATCCAGCAGCGTTCTATTATTCATCGGATTTTTTCTCCTCACGGATTAGAAATTAGCTAAAAACTAACTTATTGATTTTACTTATGTATAGGTAGTCTTAGATTTTTCTAATTGTACTACGATTTTAGTTTATCTTTTATACCAGCGATGAATTACGACTCATTCTTAACTGTCATTTATTTAATAATGCATTTGTATTTATTTTATATAAAATATACAACTTTTGGGAGAGGATGGTTATCAATCAATACCTAGGATAAATCTCCTGTATACTTTCCTAATCTATTACTATTAATTGTTAATACTCCTTTAGCCTATAGTGCTGTAACTGCCATCTATCCGTGACCCTGTAAGAATTACATCTTATCAGCTTTGGTCTGAATATCGAAAAATATGCCAGTAATATATGACCTAATTTCTAACATACTATATAGATTTGATTATGCCACTAGAAATAGTTAGTCTACCTGTTTTTTAGGTAAAAATAAAACAAGTGGAAGTATATTGCAGAGATAAAAATTTGTAAAAGCGTTCTATAAAAATGTTCTATTGGGGCAGAACACCCAAATTTTCGCAAGTTATCCACTATAAACTAAGCTTATGATTTAAAAGCTATCCCGCTTTTCGCTATGCGTTCTACAAAAAGGGCAGGTCGAACAGCCATCGTAAAATTCAGATATTGTGCAATTTCTAAAAAGGCAATATGGCAAGAAGGCGGCGAATTCAGAAACCAGAAGGACAGGAGGAGCAGTGGCGCACCTCAATAAAGCGTATGAGGGGCGAGGGAGTGTTTTACGACGAGCCAAAGTCTGAAACTCTTCAAGTGGCTCTCACCCCAACTGCCAAATCGAGAATAAAGCAGCTGGCAGCGCTCAACAAGCTCTCAATATCTGAGTACTTGGAGCGCTGGGCCAGAAAAATTGGCGGCCTTATTCTGCCTTAGTACTTGCTGACACAAACCTAAGGCTGGCTCCTGCCCCCACTGCCCTCCTAAGTCCAACTCACCCCATCCGGGTCACGATCGCCAGACCAGGTGGCGAACTGTTCTTTGCTGCCACCCTAACGGTGCTTCTCGATCGCTTGATCAGAACAGCCCAGGCGCTTAGCCAGAGCCGTCTGAGTGAGTAACAGTACTCGGTGCCTTATGGAGCATGTCACTGCGGCTGGGCTTGTCTGGTTCAGTCACCGTACTCGGTGTTGCTTGTGGTGCGGTACCCATGTGCTGCTCTAGGGCGGCTACTCGCTCCTTTGGTTGGCTGAGTTCAGTTAACAGGTTGTTCAGTACCGTATCTTGGAGCGGTGCTGGGTGCGACACTGCCAAATAGCCCGCATGGATGGTTACAATCGCGGCGCTGCGAGATTCAATGGCTGTGAGCTTGCTTCCAGCCGTCCAGCGCCTTAAGGATTTCCTGGGGAATGTACGCCGTGACTTTCGGATGCTCACTCGCCATTAAATTAAGTACTGTACTCGCTATTTTACCAGCAGTTTACTCCTTTTTTCTAGCTTAATCTGGGCGCGAGAATTACTTTTTTTTTGCTACATCAGTGCCTGATAATCAAGCTTATCTGTTGAGTTGAGGGGCAAACTATGGGGAAAGTAGCACGGTTGGCGGATTATCGACCCAAAAACTCAGCCGATGATTTTGACGATTGGCAAAAAGATTGGAGGATGGAATTAGAGGCCGACGAGCGCAGTCCCCACACGATTAGAGCCTATTTGCAAGATATAAACGGCTTTATAAAGTGGTTTGAACAAACCCAAGGCCCATTCAGTCCGGAATTAATCACTAATTTGGATTTGCGGGACTACAAGCGCTTTTTAGCGCAGACCGCTAAGCCCGCAACCATCAATCGAAAGATCTGTAGCATGAGCGCTTTTCTCACTTGGGCGCAGGACACAGAGCGGATTAAATCAGTCCCTAAAATGCCCAGGATGGTCAAGGAACAGCGCCAAGGAATCCGTTGGCTATCTCCCGACCAACAACATGATTTGCTACAGCGGGTGGAACGCGATGGCAGCTGCCGCGATTTGGGGATGGTGAAGTTGCTACTGAACACAGGGCTGCGGGTTGCTGAGCTGACAGACCTCCGCTGGGGAGACGTTGAGATTAGCGATCGCTGCTGTGAGCTGGTTGTGCGGGCAGGCAAAGGCTCAAAGCGCCGGGTTATTCCTCTAAATAAGGATGCTCGCTCTGCTTTGCTGCTATTGGGCTACGAAAAAAACCGGGGCATGGATAAGTCAGTGATGCAAGGGCAGCGGGGAGGAATGGTTCCCCGTGGAGTCTGCTGGTTGCTGAAAAAATACAGGGGTAACCTCAGTAATTTTAGTGTTCACACCTTGCGCCATACCTTCTGTAAAAATTTAGTAGATGCCGGGGTTAGTTTAGAGAAAATTGCCGCGCTGGCAGGACATGAAAATTTAGAGACCACCAGGCGCTATTGCCAGCCCTCCCCTAATGACTTGGCTAAGGCTGTGGACTTGATTGGGCAAGAAGATTAAGCCAGCTCGTCAGCCTTCTCTGTTCCACGAGTGCAAAAGCGTGAGGACTAATTTTACCAACGGCTACTAGCGGAGACTGTTGAGGGACGTAAGGGTTGGTATCAAACGTGCGATCGCTAGTGACAGATAAAGATGAAGGAAAGCCACTCATTCACGATATGCTGGCTCTCAAGCTAAATGTGCCACGCAATCAACTAGATGAGCCGAGCGATCGCACTGTTTAATCAAGCGGGTGGGGTCGGGAAAACGACGATTACTCAGAACCTGGGCTACCAACTCTCTGCACGGGGTCACAAGGTTCTTCTCATCGACCTCGACCCCCAAGCCTCCCTAACGACTTTCATGGGGATTGACCCTGACAGTTTGGATAAGACTCTGTTCGACACCCTGGTCAATGAGGAGCCACTGTTCATCCTGCCCTCCCTTCACGGCATGGCTCTTGCTCCCACCAATATCACACTCAGCGCCGCCGAAATCCAGCTAGTCAACCTGGATTTTCGCGAGGTTCGCCTGTCTGAAGCGCTCGACCCCATCAGAGACAATTATGACTTTATCTTAATCGACTGCCCACCGAGTTTAGGTCTATTGAGCTACAGCGCTTTGGTTGGGGCCACTCATGTTCTCGTTCCGATCGAGACACACTACAAAGCTTTCCAGGGAACTAACTTACTCTTGCAAACAGTAGCTAAAGTTAGAAAAAGAGGCAATCCTCAATTACAAATAGCCGGGTTCGTTCCCTCTCGCTATGCCGCGAGTAACTCCCAAGACAAGCGCACTCTCAAGGCAATCCAAGCCCAGTTGGCAACGGTAGCAACAGTCTATGAACCGATTCCGCGACTGACGGCGTTTGTGGACGCCTCCGAAGAACAGGTTCCCTTGGCCGTCTATGACCCTAAGCACCCTGTCCTCAAAATCTTAAACCAGTTAGCCCAACAGATGGAGCAACTCAATGCCCCGTAAAAGCGATCGCCCCTACAAAGCCAAAGCCAATCTCGATGTTTTGTTTGGAGAGGAGGAGTCCCAAACGGCTCCTCAAACGGTTCCTATAGATTCCATTACTCTCCCCGTTTCTCAACCTCGCCGCTACTTCGACCCGACTAAAATGGAGCAGCTCATTGCGTCGGTTAAGGCTCATGGCGTTTTGGAAAACCTACTGATACGACCCCTTCCGGACAAGGACTCAAGCTACGAATTAATCGCTGGAGAACGTCGCTATCGGGCTGCTTTATCGGCTGGGCTTAAAGAAGTCCCTGTCGCCATCCGCTCTCTATCGGATGAACAAGCGCTTCAGATTAGCCTCGTGGAGAACTTGATCCGAGAAGACCTCAACCCCGTTGAACAGACAGAAGGCATCCTGCAACTGCTAGCACTCCGCCTCAATGTGGCGAGTGTGGAAGTCACTTCACTGCTACACCGGATGCGTGACGAACAACGAGGAAAAGTTCCCCATAACGTTATGGGGAACTCGCTTGGGCAAACCATTCAAGCTGTCTTTGAGGAGTTGGGGTCAATTACTTGGGAATCCTTTGTGTCTAATCGCCTTCCTTTACTTAACCTCCCCTCAGAAATCTTGGAGGCTCTCCAAACGGGAAAAATTGCCTACACCAAGGCTATTGCAATCGCACGAGTCAAAGACGACGAGGTGCGACAATCCTTGTTAGAGGAAGCAATTGAGCAAGACCTACCCCTTAGACAAATCAGGCAACGCATCAAAGCCATTCAATTCCGCTCTGAGAGCAAGTCTCCCTCCTCTCAATTTGATGCCACGACCCGTCGCCTGAGAGCGGCGAAGCCCTGGGAGAATCCTAAGAAATGGAAGCGGGTTCAGGAACTGTTGGAAGAGCTAGAATTTATCATTGAAGAAGATTATAGAAGATAACGAATTTCGTTTCTCGCCTAATTAGCCGCATAATCTAGCTCTTTTGTCAACGGAAAAGAACCGTTGAGAAGCACCCCCTACCTTTGGCATGTCGTTATCCTTAGTTTAGTTATTTTGTAATATAGTGGGGTGTCATCAAAGTGCGGTTAATCGACATCTATTCCATCCTTTTTCGCGAAGGCGTGGTAAGGGCTAACAGAATCTAAGCTTTTTGTGCCATTAAAAAACTCCGAGGGATGCGCTCCCTAAGTTGACTCCTTTAATAGCTCATGTACTCGTTGCCACTCCTCTTGAGTAATTTTGAAGTTAGTGGAGTTGGGAGCGCGAATGACCAATAAGTTTTTTAGTAGGGGGTCTTTCAGTAAAATTGTTTTCAGTAGTGGGCTGTCCAGCAGTTTGCTGATAAACCGGATGGTGGCTTGCTGTTTTCCTGTAGCGCGGTTGGGGTCTCCCCAGTATTGGCGGTCTGGTAGCTTGGTGATAACCTGAGCGGGTTCTGTGACTGTGGCGATCGCATAAATCCCTGCCTCTTTCCCAGACACCCAAACCAGAACTCCATCACCAGAAGCAATGTCTTTCCCGTAGCGAGTCACCAACCAAGGCATCTGTTCAAAGTCTCGGATGCCATCAAGGACGCGGTAGTATTTGGGATTGCCTTGGAACAGCCAATATGCCATGTCAGTGGAAGAGTTCTGGGTGAATGTTAGTCATACTATCAGGCAGGAGTTGATTAAAAAGTTTCATTATCAAATGCCAGGAACTCGGCGTAAGATATTTCTAGAAACCAAAGTCTCAAATTGCGATCGCATCGCTCTAGCTGCCACGGGGTCAGCTAGCAGTACACCCGCTTCAATGTTACGCTCGTGAGCCGCTTCCGTAAAATTAGCCGATGTAACGAGCAAGCGCTCCTCATCCACTACAACACACTTGGCGTGCAGGCTGGCTCTCTCTCCCGTACCCATTGCTAGGGAGCGTGGATCGTGGAAGACCTCTGGCAACCGTTTCCCTGGCCAGATTGCCTTGCGAAAGGTGTCGGCAAACTCTCTGAGTAGAGTAGACTCTGGAGCTTGGCTTCTGTGAGGACGTTGCACGTTTAGAAACATCCTGACTTGAAGTTTTGGATTGGCATCCATTCGATCTGCGAGTACCCCAAACAATTCTCGCGCTTTCTTTCCCTTGTCAATCGCAAAGCTGGAAATGAGCACGCTCGTCTTGGCAGTGCTGAACAGTTCGCGCACTACAATGCTGGTATCGCGACTTTCAGAGCCGACGACTTCCTGCCCCGTCCAAACTAAATCGATGCGATCGCGCATTTCCTGGGACGATTCCCGTTCGGCAGCCAAGAGACGCAAGGTATAGGCGATGTGATTGGGTGTTGCACCCATTGTGTGGAGTTTGTTTAGTTCTCCAACAATCATTTGGACCTTATCGACTGGTACATAACTAGCAGCACTGGAGAGGGAAAAAGGTGCAGAAAGTCTTTTTGTTTCCAGCGCTGTTGCAAGACTTACAGCAGATTGCAGGTTTATGAAGTACAATAGCAGCAGTTTGTAAACCAGTTTCGTAAATGTTTAGGATTGACTAAATCAAGCGCCGTAGCAATAAGAGTATCAACCATCTT
>JAMPKV010000038.1 GCA_039962225.1 Microcoleus sp. AS-A8 | reverse complement strand
GGTAATGAGGTATGCATGACAAGCACCAAATCATTGAGGAGCCGTGTGAAGGGAAACTTTCACGCACGGTTTTGAAGACCAGCGGGACTGGTGACAGTCTCGCTGAGTTTAATCGCTCATGTCATGATGCAATGCAAGCAATTTTCAAGGCAATTAACGTTACACCAAAATACGTGCTTGACGCAGATATTGCCAAATGCTTCGACCGCATCGACCAGGAGAAACTGCTCACAAAATTGAATACATTCCCCACCCTAAGACGGCAAGTCAGGTCTTGGTTAAAAGCGGGGGTGATGGATGACAAAGAGCTGTTTCCCACATCTGAGGGTACACCACAAGGTGGCGTGATATCGCCATTACTTGCAAACATAGCCCTCCACGGAATGGAAGAACGGATAAAACTAGAATTTCCCTATATGGTTCCAAAATCAAGGGAAACATGGTTTCACAAGAAAGGGGAAAACTTCTTTAGCCCTAATCTAATCCGATATGCCGACGATTTCATGATTCTCCACGGAGACATAACCGTAGTCCAAAGATGTCAGGAAATCATTTCTGATTGGTTAAATGACATGAGTCTGGAATTGAAGCCTAGTAAGACCAGATTGGCTCACACCCTTAATACGGTAAAAAACGAGAAGCCGGGATTTAACTTCCTCGGATTCAATATACGCCAATTTTCTGTGGGTAAATACCACTCAGGTAGAAATACACAGAAACAACCACTTGGCTTTAAAACCATCATCACCCCAAGCCAAGAAAAGGTCAAGGTACATTACGACAAAATTGCGGATGTAATTAGCCGCCACAAGGCAGCGCCCCAATCGGCGCTCATTAAACATCTCAATCCAATTATTAGGGGTTGGGCTAATTACTACTCAAGTGTGGTAAGCAAGGTAACTTACGCAGAATTAGATAACCTCATGTATCTTAAGCTTCGAGCTTGGGCAAAACGTCCCCACCCCCAAAAGAATATGGGGGATGTGGTTAAGCGCTATTGGATAACCATCGGCGGGGATAACTGGGTCTTCGCGACCAGGGAAGGAAATAACCCCCTCCGGTTACTTGACCATGCCAAAACTCCTATAGTCCGGCATGTGAAAGTTAAAGGCGAAGCGTCTCCATACGACGGAAACCTAGTTTATTGGAGCAAAAGAAAAGGCGAAAACCCTGAAATGCCAACGAGGGTAGCAATGCTCTTGAAAAAACAGACAGGGAAATGCGCCTGGTGCAACTTACAATTCCGCGAGGAAGATGTGATGGAGATTGACCATAAAATCCCGAAATCGAAAGGTGGAAAGGATAAATACGATAACTGGCAACTCCTTCACAGACATTGCCACGATATAAAGACAGCTACAGATATAGCGAAAGCTAAAGCTGAAGAAATGGAAATAACCGAAAGGTTTAAACGTGCCAAAGAGATTGCTAGAGCATACTCAAATAACACCAATCCAAATCTAAACGACCTTGTAGATGTCCCAGGCAACAAATCCGGCTGCAACAGTGCCGAGCCTAAGCCCCCCAGAAAGCTAGAAATGGTTGAAGGGAAATGGGTAATGAGGTGTGTATGACAAACACCAAATCATTGAGGAGCCGTGTGAAGGGAAACTTTCATGCACGGTTTTGAAGACCAGCGAGACTGGTGACAGTCTCGCTGAGTTTAATAGGGCAACAGAACGTAAAGAACAGCAGCCGACACAATCCCAGCCAGAAAGTTATATTCTCAAACAAAATGATATGGATTTAGATAAGCCATTAGGCTCAGTCATTCAAGGCTCTCTCTCCGCAGGACTAGAAGTGCGATTGCACCCCGATATCTGGGTGGAAGATATGCGAGTGGGGAAATTTTTAGTGGTACAGGGGATGCGATCGCGCTTTTTCTGTATGCTCACCGATGTCACGCTGGGTACATCCAGTCAACGAATTCTGGCTAACCCCCCCAGTCCCGACGACGACTTTTTACGAGAAGTCCTAGCCGGTAGTGGCACCTTTGGTACAGTTAACCTCACACCGATGCTGATGTTTACGCCCCAAGACCTGAGCCATCAGCCCAGAGGAGTTGCCCTGAATGGAGACAGTTCTTTAGGTTCTTTTCAAGCCAACAGTAGCGAGGGGATGGAATTGTTACCCGTTAAGACAATCCCCAGCCACTTCTCTCAAGTGTATGATGCCAGCGAGCGCGATTTCCGTGCCGTCTTCGGTTGGGAAGATGACCCCACTCGGCGCAACTTTGCGATCGGCAATCCTCTTGACATGGAGGTACCAATATGCATTGATTTAGATCGCTTCGTGGAACGCAGTAACGGCGTTTTTGGCAAATCCGGTACGGGTAAATCCTTCCTCACCCGATTACTGCTATCGGGGATTATCCGCAAGCAAGCCGCGGTGAACCTGATTTTTGATATGCACTCGGAATATGGTTGGGAAGCGGTTTCCGAGGGTAAGCAATTCAGTACCGTTAAAGGATTGCGGCAGCTATTTCCCGGACAAGTCCAAATTTACACCCTCGATCCCGAATCAACCAAACGTCGAGGGGTGCGTGGCACTCAGGAACTGTATCTCAGCTATGACCAGATTGAAGTTGAAGATATCATGCTGGTGCGCGGCGAGTTAAACCTTTCCGAGGCGAGTCTGGAGAATGCCATTATCCTCCGCAACGAGTTTGGCAAATCCTGGATTACGCAATTACTGAATATGACGAATGAAGACATCCAGATGTTCTGTGATGAGAAGCGAGGGAACAAGTCTTCCATCATGGCATTGCAGCGCAAACTGCTGCGTCTGGATGAGTTGAAGTATATGCGTAGCGCTTGCCCTCATAATTATGTGGGTCAGATTTTGCAATCGTTGGAGGCGGGTAAGCATGTGGTGATTGAGTTTGGTTCTCAGTCCAATATGTTGTCCTATATGTTGGCAACCAATGTGATTAGCCGTCGCATTCACGCCAGTTATGTGAAGAAGGCAGAGACGTTTTTGCAGACGAAAAATCCTAGCGATCGCCCCCGTCCCCTCGTCATCACCATCGAAGAAGCGCACCGTTTCCTCGATCCCGCTACGGTTCGCCAAACCATCTTTGGGATTATTGCCCGTGAGATGCGGAAGTACTTTGTGACATTACTGGTAGTCGATCAGCGTCCGTCTGGGATTGATAACGAAGTGATGTCCCAGATTGGGACTCGGATTACCGCCTTGCTGAATGATGACAAAGATATTGAGGCGATTTTTACCGGGGTATCTGGGGGGCAAAGTTTGCGATCGGTGTTGGCGAAGCTGGATTCTAAGCAACAAGCGTTGATTTTAGGTCACGCGGTGCCGATGCCGGTGGTGGTGCGGACTCGTCCCTATGACCAAACGTTTTACGCCGAGGTTGGGGATACATCCTGGGACGAAATGCCGGATGAAGAATTATTCGCGGCGGCGGAAGTGGCTAAAGCAGATTTGGGGTTTTAATGCTGTTTTAGTTAACTGACTGATGTCTCCGTCTAATTTGCGTGGGGAAGTCAGGCACTAGCAAAGATTTATCTAATTTTCCTTGTTTGTTAAAAAAGGTCACGTTTCCATTTTTATCACACACCCAAACTTCTTCTGCTTTTGCTTCAAAATATAAATCTTTCTTTGTCTGCATTTCCTCTAAGGTATTGCTGGCAGATTTGATTTCAACACAAATCTCAGGAGCAATTGAAGCGACATCTTCATCTTCGATGATGTTGAGGCGTTCATCTGAAGCCCAAACTACGTCAGCGACTTTAACATTATCTGAGGTAGCGATCGCACATTTTGGAAAAGGATAAATTTTGTAAGTATTTATTCTCGCAAACTTCTTGTCATTTCATAAGTAACTCCTTGAGGTTAGCCCCCAAATAAATTAATCACACTGCCAAATCTTAATGGTGCTGTCATCACTACCACTGGCAAGAGTCTGACCATCAGGACTGAAAGTAACCGAGTTAACGCATTGTGAATGTTCAGTGAGAGTAGTGAGTAATTCTCCGGTGCTAAGATGCCAAATCTTAATGGTGCTGTCATCACTACCACTGGCAAGAGTCTGGCCATCAGGACTGAAGGTAACGGAACGAACCGAATCTGAATGCTCACAGAGAGTATTGAGCAGTTCTCCTGTAGACAGATTCCATAGTTTGATTGTTTTATCTTTACTGCCACTGGCAAGAGTCTGGCCATCAGGGCTGATGGCGAGAGAGAAAACTGACTCTGAATGCTCACTCAGTGTGCGGAGCAATTTTCCAGTGTCGAGATTCCACAGTTTGATTGTCTTGTCTTTGCTACCACTAGCCAAAGTCTGACTATCAGGGCTGATGGTGAGCGAGAAAACTGACCCTGAATGCTCAGTAAGATTGTAAAGTAGTTCTCCAGGGCGACGCCACAGTTTGATTGTCTTATCACCACTACCACTAGCCACAGTCTGACCATCAGAACTTATAGCGATGGAATTAACTGAGCTTGAATGCACAGAGAGAGTATTGCGTAGCTGGCCTGTGCGGTGATTCCAAGTCTTGATTGTCTTATCCCAACTGGTACTAACCAGAATCTCACCACTAGGGGTGAAGGCAAGGGAATTCACATCGCCTGAGTGCTTAAGGGTATGGAGTAACTCTCTAGTGTGCAGATTCCAAATTTTGATGTTGTGGTCAGTAGCGCCACTGGCAAGTATTTGTCCATCAGGGCTAATGGCAACAGATATAACATACCATCTGTGTCCAGTGAGGGTATTTATACATTTCCAAGACTGAGTGCGCGGCTTTGATGTGGATACAGGAAAAACTATCGATGACTCAGCAGTTGCTTGAGTCGGAAGGTTTAAGTCTCGGAGGACTTCCTCTGCTGATTGGTAGCGCTGGCTGAGATCTGGTTGCAGTAGCTTGGTTAGTACATCAATCAGTTCATTACTGATATCTCTATTCTCTAGCTTCTCCTTGAGCTCCTTCTGCCAATCGACCCAGCTATACAATAGCCTAGAGGGGTCAGCATAAGTTAGCAGGTGATAGCAGGTTGCCCCTAAACTGTAGAGATCGCTGGCAAATCGGGGTTTGCCGTCGTGTTGCTCCGGGGCAGTATACCCCTCACTACCAATTGCTGTCGCAGTTTTGGCTAAGATGGCTTCAGTAGCAAGTTTAGCAATGCCAAAATCTACTAAGAAAAGTTTTTTATCCACACTGTGGCGAATGATATTTTCAGGTTTAATGTCTCGGTGAATCACCTGATTGCCGTGGACAAACTGCAACACAGGCAGCAAATCCTCAAGTAATTGCCAAACCTTCTCTTCACTGAAAGTGCCCTCCTCTTTGAGTTCCTGATTCAGGTTGCGTCCATCAATAAATTCTTGTACCAAATACAGATAGTTATCCTGCGGACAAAGTGCCAATAATTCAGGAATCTGGGGATGCTTGCCCAACATCTCCTGTAATTCCGCTTCTCGATGAAATAACTCTTCTGCTTTCGCCGCATCTCCAAAGCCTTTCCCGTGAAATTGTTTAATTACACAGTTGGGTTTTGAAGGCTTGTATTCATCTCTAGCCTTGAAGGTTCTGCCAAAGCCACCTCGACCAATTGGATCTAAGGGACGGTAGCGCTCATTAAGCAGTAGTCGAGTCTGACACCGTTGACAATATTTGGCATCATCCGGATTTTGGGGACTCAGGCAGTTGGGATTGAGGCAATAGCTCATGCTGGAAGGCAATCAGGAGGTCTGTTTTTATTTTGCCCTCTTCAAAAATGTGATGTTGGATGTTGTCTCAAAAAATGTGATATTGCCTCACTACAAAGCGATCGCCCCTCACGCCTTCACCACAACGACACTAGGAGGCGATTACCCAAAGGGTAGCGCCTCAAGAAGCGATCGCACTCAGTAGCCTTGAACCAGTGCGACTCAGGAATTTTCAAACAGCAGCAGAGTACAAAGCGCGATTGCTCAATTCCGATTCCATAGCGACACTATAGCGGACATCACTGAAATCAACCCCATACAGCTTTGTTCCGCTCATATTTGCCCCACTCAACTCAGCTCTTTTCAAAATTGCCCAGGTTAGATTAGCATCTTCGAGAGAGGCTCTCTCTAGGTTGGCTCCGGTTAAGTCTGCCCCCTGTAGATTCACCCGATTCAGTTGTGCGTCAGTTAAATTAGCCCCTGTCAAGTTAGCGCCTTCTAGCGTCGCACCCGCTAATTTCGCTCTTTTGAAGTTAACGCCCTCTAAATTAAAGCCACCCAAATCTAATCCTTTTAACCAAGCTCTGCTCATGTTGGCAAAATTCAAAGAAGAGCCATATAACCTTGAGCCAATCAGTCTTGCCTCGGATAAATTAGCCCATTTGAAGTTGACACCCATAAGATTGGTATCTCGCAGATTGGCTCTTTCTAACTGTGCTCCGCAGAGGTTTGCTCCCCATAAGTTGGCACCTCTAAGATTGGCACCCACCAGATCTGCGCCACTCAGTTTGGCTCCTGGTAGGAGCGACTTTACCATAAAAGCTCCGCTGAGGTTTGCTCTGGTTAGCTCTGTTTCTATTAGTTTGGCTTCACTGATTTTGGCAAAACTTAAATTGGCCCAGTTCATCTGAGCACCACTGAGGTCTGACTTAATTAAAAAGGCTCTAGTCAAATCAGCACCTCTCAGGTTAGCCCCTTTAAGATTAACTCCCATTAAAATGACTCCCCTCAAGTCTGCCCCGCAGAGGTCAATCCCTTCAAAATCTCTATCGCCCTGATCGTAAAGCCGAAGAAGTTTTCTAATATTCATAGCCTATATATTCCAACGAATATGAATTAATTTGAACTAATCACAATTTTCAGCTACTGGATTTAGCTTTTCTCCTAAGTTACCGTTTATTAGACGTATTGTCAGAGTATTTTTTTAACTAAAAGTTTATTTTTGTGTGGAAGCTTATAGAAAAAATATACTTCTCTATCCTTTGGCTCTATATCAAGTAATCTTACCTTCACAAAAATATTGGATTAATATCACTTAGCTTAATATAAGTCATGATAAACTCTTGCTGGATGGGCGATATAAAGTTTAAATCACCCATATAGCACGTTCGTGGAACTCTAATTTTCTGACTAGTGTAGGAATTTTACCAGCCACTTTTGCAGTTAGATGACTATCACAGTAAGGCCCTTAGGCTCATGCAAAAGTAGCTAGCAATTATCTATTCGCGTCAATGTCATTCATTTAGTTCACCCTTGGATAAATAGGCTTAACTTATTTTTTTATGTCAATCTATGACTTCACAAACTTCCATTAAGTACCTTTATGCCTGGAAAATTAGTTTAATAGTTGATCAACATTTTATTGAATCTAGCAACATGAATCAGTTACTTAAAAGGGTTGGGGTTTTATTCCTTCCCTATCAGGCTATACTCTGTGAATTTTCTAAAGTCTTTTAAGAAGAATATAGCGAAATACGCTGAAATACTCTAAGTATGACGGCTAGTTTGAGTCCATGGCCTAGGCGGGTAGACTATCATAAGCTCTAATTGATTTTGCCTCTACAAATATCTAATCCGGCTTAAGGGAGCGATTAGGGGAACCTTATACAGCCGCAGTGGGTGGAATTGTTCAGCCAATCCCGCACTCGACTTTCAACCTCTGAGTGGTGGCTAAATTTTCGGTGGGTGAAGCCCATCCGGTGGATTTGGTGTAGTATTGCTAGATTAAGCGATGGCTAGCCCCTAGGTTGACAGACGAAACGGTTGACAATCTGGTGGAGTAAGCTTCCTAGATGAATTATGTTTGTTTTCGTCTAAAATGTTATTTTTTTCTGGCTTATAGGGAATCTTAAAGGTAAGTCCTGCCAAACACAGCCAACCCGGAGAACGGTAGCCCTTCACGTCAGGGCAACATTATTTCCCGCGCTTGGCCAAACAGGGCGCAGTTCAGTTATGCTAGAAGTTTATGGACATTACGACCTGGTGCAGTTCGGTTATCTCTATTGGGAGTGTCTATCGGTTCACAGCTTTCTGGGAGATTATGGAATGAAGAAGGATGTGAGGAAGACTGGCTCATCCCAGTGAAGTCATTAGGAGTATGGATAGATGTTTGGCACCCCGATTTTAGTAAAGAAATGTTGAACCTTTTCCCCTTTACCACCGTCTAAACTTGTAATACTATAGGGTTAAAGCAAACTCATAATGACTCCGAGTTTCCGCTTTGATATCCCAGCCATGAGCAGCAAGATGCTGGGGAACGCCGCAGAACTGAAAAAGAGAGACTGTCCTCAGTAGCCAGCTTCAACTCATATTCACGGTTAGATCTCCTGCTCTCGCTAGAAAACACAGGTGGTCACATACATCTTTTATCAGATGTAGTCTACCCATTCGCGTAACTATCCTCAGGGTGAGAGATCGCACAAGCTTTTGAGGTGAGAACCCGCGATCAATTTACTGATTGTTTAGGGAGTTATTTCCAGAGATATGCCTACTGCTAACACGAAAACAAAAACGACCAAGCCCACGTTCTCAGCAGATATGGTGCGGACTTATCTGCATGAGATTGGTCGCGTGCCTCTGCTAACCCATGAGCAAGAAATTGTCTATGGAAAGCAGGTTCAGCAAATGATGTCGCTCATGGACGCAAAGGCAGCTTTGGCTGAAAAGTTGCAGCGCGAGCCGACGACCAAAGAGTGGACGATACACGTTAAACAGGATGAAGCCACACTAAATAAAATTGTAAGCCAGGGAACATGGGCCAAGCGCAAGATGATTGAAGCGAACTTGCGTCTGGTTGTGGCGATCGCGAAAAAGTACCAAAAGCGTAATATGGAATTTCTGGACTTAATCCAGGAAGGAACCTTGGGCTTAGAGCGAGGTGTCGAGAAATTTGATCCCACCAAAGGCTACAAATTTTCTACCTACGCTTACTGGTGGATTCGTCAGGCAATTACCCGCGCTATAGCTCAGCAAGCTCGTGCGATTCGGTTGCCGATCCACATTACCGAAAAGCTCAACAAAATCAAAAAAGTCCAACGGGAACTCTCTCAGAAGTTTGGCCGCAATGCCACACCAGCCGAGATTGGTCAAGAGTTAGATTTAGAACCCGCTCAGATTCGCGAATACTTGAGTATCGCGCGTCAACCGGTCTCTCTCGACGTTCGCGTGGGAGATAATCAGGACACTGAGCTATCTGACCTTCTAGAGGATGATGGTCAAACCCCTGTGAATTACACCACTCAGGAGTCGCTGCGCCAAGATTTGGATGACCTCCTAGCCGAACTCACCCCTCAGCAACGAGAAGTCCTAGCACTGCGCTTTGGCTTAGAGGATGGCAACGAGCTATCTCTGGCGAAGGTCGGTCAACGACTCAACCTGAGCCGTGAGCGGGTACGTCAGTTAGAACACCAAGCTCTAGCACAGTTACGGCGTCGCCACGCCAACTTCCGGGAGTATATCGCCAGCTAGAAGAGATGAGACCAATCTCTAAGCCTCAGCCAAGGTGGTAGCCATCTCTGGCTACCATCTCTTTTTTGCCAAAAATTATAAAGATTTGATAAATCTTAATGAATGTCGTTGAAGATACTCATTACTCTTCTTAATTCCTCTGCTCATCCCCTTGTTTCTTTGTGCCCAGTCCCTAGCCATCCCCTAAAACCCGCCTAGCGGGTGAAAAAAAGTTCATCCATTTGAGGGAAGCATGACCCTTACTTATTGGCTATTGTAATAGAAAGGATCTGGTTTTGTGTTCATGTCTAATTAATTGCCAGGTATAGGGGTCAAAAACAACGGTCAGATGTGACGGTTGATAAACCGGTCAGAGGAGGCCCAAAAACCAGCATCTTTAAGGCTTATAAATATCTATAGAGATGCTAGTCAATACCACCTAGTTGTAGCTCAAGTTCAACAGTTCTGGAGAATTCTGGCTTCTACGGGGTAGGCGGCTTCATCAAGAGTGATTCTCTTCCAGGGTGTTTCCAAGTTTGTTTCCAAGGAGGTAACCACGGTGATTAACCAAGTAATGGGGTTTTTTTCGTCGCAACGTCAGCTACTCAAGGGTTGGGAATTGCCAGTAGCTGGGTTACTTCTAACAACTGGATTGGCGGTGAGTGTCGCAACGCTCAAGACTACAGCATCTCCGCACAAAGCGCAAGCGGTTAACATCATAACGGCTCCATCCACTTTGGAGACACTCCAAGCTCAACCTCAAGAACCAGCCGTTGACTCCTCAGTCCTTCCCTCCGCGCTGACAATAGAGCCTCAACCCCAAGAACCAGCCGTTGACTCCTCAGCCCTTCCCTCCGCGCTGACAGTAGAGCCTCAACCCCAAGAACCAGCCGTTGAGTCCTCATCCTCAGCAGACCCCTCGACCCTGGCTGCGGTTGTACCTAAGTCGCAAAAGTTGCAAAATCCCACGGTTGATTCCCCAGCCGTTTCGTCCACGGCGACGACAAGACCTCAGTCACAAGAGCAAGAAGCAACCGTCGAAGCTTCAGAGGTTCCATCTCCAGTCGTGGTAGCCAAGTCTCAACCCCAAGAACAAGCGGTTGATTCTCAGCCTGTGGCAAAGCCGTCAGTTAAGTGGAACCGTAAGGCGCAGGAATTTCGCAAGCCACCTATTGCCCAAGTTCCCAACCCGACTTCTGCGATGCCCGATGGAACCTATCTGTATGGTCAGACCTCACAACCAGGGCAGATTGGTCAAGAATATGTGGTATTTGAAGCACGACAAGGCAAAGTCGTCGGTGCCATGTACATGCCAAGTTCTGAGTATGCCTGTTTTTACGGCACGCTAAATTCTAAACAAATGAATTTGACGGTTGTTAATCCCTACAATCAAACAGCCTTTTCTCACTCTATCGCCCGCGAACAAACCACACAAATGGCAGCCGTGGGGGGTCAGATTAACCTTGAAAACACCTACGATTCGCTAACGTATCCTCACTCCGTAGGACTCGACGGCTATCTACCGATTAATCAAGTTGGCGATAACGACAAGCAAATCCTGAGCACCTGCCTGAGCAACTATCAAGCAAAGGCTTGGAATCAATAAATCTTCTGGCAAAATCCACATCAATCTATAACAACCTATAACAACGATAAAAAAACAAGGCTCTCTACCCTAGGGAGCCTTGTTAACGTTTTAACTCTGAAAATAGAGCTTACATGAGTATCACTTACCCTAAGAGTTCCTTAGCCTTGGCAACCACGTTATCGACGGTGTAGCCAAACTTCTCCAGGGCAACGTTACCAGGAGCAGAAACACCGAAGCGGTCAATGCTAATCATCGCACCTTCATTACCCAGGTAACGGCACCAGCCAAAGCTAGAAGCAGCTTCCACAGCTAAGCGCTTGGTGACAGCTTTAGGCAATACGGATTCGCGGTAAGCTTCATCCTGTTCGTCAAAGAGTTCCCAACAAGGCATTGAGACGACGCGGACATTCTTACCTTCAGCGCGTAGCTTCTCAGCCGCGTCAACACAGAGGTAGGTTTCGCCACCGGTACCGATGAGAATAATATCGGGTGTCCCTTGGCTATCGGAGAGGATGTAAGCCCCCTTGGCCACATGATCAATACCGCTTCCTGCTAATTGCGGTAAGTTCTGCCGCGAGAATGCCATTAGAGTTGGGCGGTTTTCACTAGCAGCTTGAATAGCCACTTTGTAAGCACCAGAGGTTTCGTTGCCGTCAGCCGGACGAATCACCAACAGGTTAGGGATAGCTCGCAGCGAAGCAATCGTTTCAACGGGTTGGTGGGTCGGGCCATCTTCGCCCAACGCAATGGAGTCGTGAGTCATGACGTAGATGACTCCCGCTTGCGACAAGGCAGAAAGGCGAATCGCCGCCCGCATGTAGTCAGCAAATACGAGGAATGTGGCACAGTAGGGAATCAATCCAGAACTGTGCAACGCAATCCCGTTACAAATCGAACCCATGCCATGCTCCCGCACCCCAAAGCGCAGGTTACGGTTGGCGTACTGCCCTTTTTGGAAGTCACCAAATCCTTTAAGCAAGGTGTAGTTGGAGTGGGTTAAGTCAGCGGAACCGCCGATGAGTTCTGGCAGCACAGGAGCCAGAGCATTCAGCGTCATTTCCGAAGTCTTGCGAGTCGCGAGAGCTTTGTCTTCTGGTGTGTAGGTGGGGAGCGCTTTCTCCCAACCTTCGGGGAGTTTGTTGCTTGCAAATCGCTCAAACTCAGCCGCATCTTCGGGATACTTCGCTTTGTAATCAGCTAAGGCTTGGTTCCATTCGGTTTCTAAGTTGGCACCGCGTTCTACCGCCTTCCGGAAGTGCTTGAGGGCGTCTTCTGGCACCTCGAACTCAGGGTATTCCCAACCCAAGTTCTCGCGAGTGGCCTTGACTTCATCCTTACCCAGAGCCGCCCCGTGAACGTCGGCGGTATTGGATTTGTTGGGGGAGCCATATCCAATGATGGTGGTTACCTTAATCAAGGAAGGCTTGTCGGTGACAGCTTTGGCGGCTTCGATCGCTTTGGCAATCGCGTCCAGGTCACTGTTCCCGTCTTCTACATGCTGGACGTGCCAACCGTAAGCTTCAAACCGCTTCCCTACATCTTCGGTAAAAGAGACGTCAGTAGAACCATCGATGGAAATGTGGTTGTCGTCGTACAGAGCAATTAACTTGCCTAATCCCAAATGTCCTGCCAAGGAACAGGCTTCACCAGAAACCCCTTCCATGTTGCAACCATCACCCAGAATCACATAGGTATAGTGGTCAACAATCTTGGCATCGGGCTTGTTGAACTTGGCCGCCAAATGGGCTTCTGCCATTGCTAAACCGACCCCATTGGCAATTCCTTGTCCCAATGGGCCTGTGGTGACTTCTACACCGGGTGTCTCGAAGTTTTCCGGGTGACCGGGGGTTTTGGATCCCCACTGCCGGAACTGTTTGATGTCGTCCAGCGTCACGCTATCGTAGCCCGTCAGATGCAGTAGGGCGTACTGTAACATACAGCCGTGACCCGCAGACAAGACGAAGCGATCGCGATTAAACCACTTAGGGTTCTTCGGGTTAAACCGCATAAAGCGGTCCCAAAGCACGAATGACATAGGAGCCGCACCCATGGGCAGCCCTGGATGACCAGAATTCGCTTTCTGTACAGCATCAATCGCGAGAAAGCGGATGGCATTAATGCACAGTGTTTCGAGAGATTGGGTTGCAACGGCCATAATTTTTCTTTAAATGACTTTAGGGATGTACGGTTTAAGGCAAGATATGTGTGAGCTAAAACTCAATGGCTCTCGGTCGCCCCAAGGCTATACCCCCATCATCCCATTACGGGGATCGATGGGCAAGGCAGAAAGGGACTAGGTATTTATACCATACCGATTTTTGTCGGCAATTTGCAAATGCCGAAATTGATCGGGTTCCTAATCTCTAATCGCCATTACTCTGGTCTGTATTTCTTGAATGCTAGCGTGACATTGTGACCGCCAAACCCAAAAGAATTTGAAAGTGCCACTTCTACCAGTTGAGTGCGGCTCGTGTGCGGCACGTAATCGAGGTCACAGGCTGGATCTGGGTTTTCCAAATTAATGGTTGGTGGAATTTGGTCATTAGCCACCGCCATGACCGTTGCTACCGCTTCAATGCCACCAGAGCCACCCAAAAGATGACCA
This sequence comes from Microcoleus sp. AS-A8, assembly GCA_039962225.1. NCBI lineage: Bacteria > Bacillati > Cyanobacteriota > Cyanophyceae > Oscillatoriales > Microcoleaceae > Microcoleus > Microcoleus sp. AS-A8. The sequence goes on along the minus strand of JAMPKV010000038.1, from coordinate 36,170 downwards.
GTCATTGATTTGGTGGAGCTAACAGCCACCTGATAAGCCGACTTACCTAAAGCTGTTTTAATTGCTGCCGTTTCCGTTGAGTCGTTGGCGGGCGTACTGGTACCGTGAGCGTTGATGTAACTCACCTGATCTGGCGTAATGCCTGCATCTTTCAGCGCCAGTTGAATAGCTCTGGAGGCACCTTCTCCACCCGGAACCGGGGAGGTGATGTGATACGCATCGCAGGTCATGCCGTAACCAATGATTTCGGCATAAATTTTGGCTCCACGGCTGAGGGCGTGTTCGAGTTCTTCCAGAATGAGAAGTCCTGCCCCTTCCCCCATGACAAAACCGTCGCGATCGCGATCAAAGGGACGACAAGCCTGAGCTGGGTCATCGTTGCGACTGGAAAGCGCTTTACATGCTGCAAAACCGGCTAACGATAGAGGCGTGACTGCAGCTTCAGTGCCTCCACAAATCATGGCCTGAGCATAGCCGCGCTGCACCAAGCGAAACGCATCCCCTATGGCATTAGACCCCGCCGCACAAGCGGTAACCGTACAGTTATTTGGTCCTTTTGCACCCGTATGAATGGCCGTTAGACCCGCTGCCATATTGGCAATCATCATCGGAATCATAAATGGACTACACCGGTCCGGGCCGCGAGTGAGGTAGATTTCCTGCTGGTCTTCTAATACTTTCAGACCCCCTATTCCAGTCCCAATAATGACACCCACCTGTTCTGCGTTCAGGTCATTAATTACAAACTGTGCATCGGCTAAGGCCTGCTTGCTTGCGGACACGCCAAATTGAGCAAAGCGATCCATCCGCTTTGCTTCTTTACGCTCCATATATAAATGAGGGTCAAAGCCCTTCACCTCACCGGCAATCCGGCAATCATGTCGGGATGGATCAAACAAGGTAATCGGTCCAATTCCGTTGCGTCCACTCAGCAACCCTTCCCAGTACTCAGTTAGAGTGTTGCCTATTGGTGTGATCGCGCCGAGACCTGTAACAACGACGCGTTTTAATTCAGTGTTTGTCATGATGCCAGTAAAACAGGGCTTACTTACCCAGAACGCAGAACTTCCTTACTACAAACGGTTGCTTAGCTTAAGCGGGAGCTTCGACTTTTTTGCTGATGTAGTCTACTGCCGCTTGAACGGTTGCGATTTGTTCGGCCGCTTCGTCGGGGATTTCAATATCGAACTCTTCTTCTAAAGCCATTACCAGTTCAACGGTATCCAAAGAGTCGGCATTTAGGTCGGTGGCAAAGTTGGCTTGAGGTGTCACCGTCTCTGGCTCGACTTCCAGTTGTTCGATGACAATTTTCTTAACTCTATCGAAAATTTCTTGGCTCATAAAATGTTCCTCAACCTAGACGCTTGAATGGTTCAAACCGTATTAACTGGTTCTAAGCATTTTTTAATCTTATCGGAAAGAGGGACGATTACAGATCTCTTATAGTCGCTTCTGCAAGTGGCACCTAAGATGTCGGTTCGATATTCACACCCTAGATGGCGGTCTTAAGGAGATCAGGCCAGAGGGAGATAGATAGCAGGTGTTTTGAGCCGGATGTGAGAATTTTAGGTTCAAACTTGGCTAAATCAACATAATCTAGTAAAACTGTGGATTCTTGCCGATGGTGTGATCGCTAAAGGCTCGAAGAACTCGAACCACACAGGTCAAGAGAGTCCCTCAACTGACGAGACTCTTGTCTAACCAGGCCAACTCTTGCGGATTCCTGCAAGGTCATAAAAGCGTTAAGCTCTTCCAATCCATACTTGGTTGTTTGTAATAGCAGTCGTAGTTGATTTTCGGCTTCTACTGTTAGGTGGCCCGTTGCAAGAGCCTGTTCGACAATTTCACAAATACTAATCATTTGCTTGATCGGTCACGCCTTGAGCAACTTCAGATATTCATCAAACATCTATGGCTCGCCTTCGGTTGAATCGTTCGACCTGACGTCCGTCGAGGCGGATAGCCGTGCCACGGAAGTCAGGGTTCTGATCAGGCAAACCAACCAATGAAAACTCTGGCAACAGTGAATGCCCCTATCTATAATCTGGAGTGCCCGTTGGTGTACTATCGAGACAAGAGGGCTACATATAGCTAAACAAACTTTTCCCCTCAAGAGCTTCACCCATTCGGGTCATTGGGTCAGCCATCTATGAATAGTGTTTCGTTGTTTGTCGTCATCCTCTTCCGGTGAGAGTCTCCCAGGCCAAGAGAAGAGGGTCAGTTCCAGGTGCGGTCATAAATGTCCATCTGTGAGCGTAACAACCTGCTCACTGCTCACTGCTCACTGATAACTGATTCAATCAGTTCTTCAATACCATTGATAGGCCGGATCGGAATCCCCAGATGATGGGTGAGTTCTTCAACCGTCATATCATCTAAAAATCGGGTATCCCCCTGCTTCAGCATCAAAGACGGTAAGAGAATCCCATCGCCTAAATCTTTTCCCTTCAACCCCTCAAGCAAATCTTGTCCAGTTAACAAACCCGTCACCGTAATCTCCTGTCCCCAGTAATCACTGTGCAGTGGTGCCAATGTAACGTCCAATCCTTCCACAGCATTTAACATCTGCACCAGTGGCTCAAAGGCTTGTTCAACGGCATTACCGACTACCCAGGTATAGCTGTGGGGTGTCTCCAGTTTTAAGGGTAGCTGCACAGAGGCGATGTCCTGAAACTGCTTGAGAAACTGTCGAATTGAACCGACACCGTTACCGATTTGAGGGTAGTCTTCATAATGGGATTCTGGCGGCAATTCCTGTCGCGCAATCAGAAACCATTCATCGGCTAACCAAGCGAATGTCGTCCCCAACTGCTGGCGGAATTTTTCCTGAAGTGCCTGAACTTGGTGTATTACTTCCTCTGCTTTCTCGCGGCTGATCGGTTTGAGATCGTCTTCTGTGGGTCGAAAGCGTGTTAGCCCTACAGGTACCACCGCCGCAGAAGCCACAGTAGGCACTGCTCCCTTGTGGAATTGCGCCAAATCTAACAGAGTACGTTCCAAGTGGACGCCATCGTTAATTCCTGGACAAACGACAACCTGAGCATGAATTTGCAACCGTCGCTCCTGAAACCACTTCAACTGCTCTAAAATCTGCCCTGCACGCTGGTTTTTGAGCAAGCGGATGCGAATATCCGGCTCAGTGGCATGAACGGACACATAGAGGGGGGACACGCGCATTTGCTCGATTCTGTCCCACTCTTTTTGCGTGAGATTGGTTAGGGTTAGGTACGAACCATAGAGAAAGCTGAGACGGTAGTCGTCGTCTTTGAGGTACAAACTCTGCCGCTTACCCGGTGGTTGTTGGTCAATAAAACAAAAAGGACAGTGGTTATTGCACTGAATCAAGCCATCAAACAACGCTGTCTCAAATTCCAGTCCTAAATCTTCGTCGTAGTCTTTCTCAATTTCGACTAAATGAGTCTTACCTGCCCTATCCAGGACTTGTAATTCAAGTACTTCATCCGCACATAAGAACTGATAGTCGATCAAGTCGCGGGGATGTGTGCCGTTGATTGCCACGATCGCATCCCCAGCTTCAAATCCTACCTCAGCGGCAATCGAATCAGGGAGAACTTTGGTAATTATGGCAGGACGAATAGAAGATTCACTCATGTCTGCTTGATAGCAATCTTAAGGCTACACCCATGACCATTGTAAGCTTCTGGGCAGACTTGAACTGTAATTATAGTTTTTAAGGACTTTATGTATTTCTTAACACCCCTGTCGCGATCGCACTCAAAATTGCCGCCCCAAATGCCAAACGATACCAGACAAATACCCAGGTACTTTGTCGCTGCAAGAAACCCAACAGCCAAGCGATGGACAGATAAGAAAACACAAATGCTGATAATGTCCCTACAATCACCAGTGCTATGTCAATCTTGCCCAACGCTTCGTTAAAAAATTGGTAAAGCGTAGCAATGCCAAGGGCTGGCATTCCCAAAAGAAAAGAAAATCGAGCGGCTGTTTGCCGTTCCAGCCCTAGAAACAGCCCAGTGGTTATAGTCGAGCCAGAACGAGAAACACCAGGAACTAAAGCTAGCATTTGACCTAACCCCATTAGGATGCCATCTTGAATCTGCAAGTTCTCAAAATTCCGCTTGCGCTTGCCGATCTGCTCGGCTAATCCCAGCAAGAGTGCCATCACAATTGAAACAATCGCAATGGTCGTCATGCTATTAATGGACGATTGTTCGTCATTGAGAGCATTCTTGAGGAGAAGTCCACCCACCAAAATTGGCAATGTCCCTACAGCTATCCCAACAATGATTTTCCACTCCTCTCGCTGCCAATCTTTTTCACGGATAGCTTTTAATCCTCCCGAAAAAATCAGGGTGAGATCTTTCCAAAAATAGATTAAGACGGCCACAACACTGCCAAATTGAATCGTGGCGAGAAATGGCTTTCCCGCTACCATTTTCCAGTCCAGCGCTTTAGTAAAAACTTCCAGATGAGCAGTACTACTGATGGGCAAGAATTCTGTTAACCCTTGGACAATCCCTAGAATAAAAGCTTGAAACAGTCCCACTAACAAATTCCCCTCACCTGCTGGGTTTGCCTGTCCTAGAAGCAATTTTGCTCCACCCGGTAGCATGAGAGCCAATCCCGCACTTAGTTCTTGCCAGCCAGCGCCATCAGCCGCTAAAAAAATTGTCGCCATCCACTCGACTCCTAAAATTCCCACATCATTAATTACCAGACACTATTAAAGCCTTCGCCAATCACTAATGGCTAAATTGCTCAAAAAACTGACGTTACGCTCCGATCCTGTCTTCCTGTATTTACCTAAATTGAGTCGCGCCCCCAGCTCATTAGTCATTCACATTCGTTAAGTTTAGTAAATTAACCCTTGATTACTAGCCTTGGACAGTTATTAAACCTTCTTTAACAGCTTTGTAGCAATTGCCCTCAGAATTGCCACCCAAATACCAATTGATACCAGACAAATATCCAAGTATGGCGGGGTTAGCAGGAAGCTTAGTAGCCCTGCTTTCACTATCTAGGAAAACACCTAGGCTGAGATGAACCCGACAACTAGCGGCACTAGCTTAGCATTCCCTAACCTTTTGTTAGTTTCCGTAAATCGTCAACTGACCTTTCTGATGTAGCTTACCGAAGTCATCAACAGCATCCGGAATTCCACGTCAGTTTTTCTAGTTTTCTGTGAGCGCGCTCTCCTGGAACTGGTCAGCTCCTCAAAACTAGATTAAGATTAGAACTAATATCCCCCCAGGGGGGATTATTAATCTCATGTGATATCTTGAGAGATGTAAAGATAAGTAAAGAATATTAACATCGTCTTGTTTAACAATACTTGGTTCTCATCTTCTGCCTCAGACTACCTCAGTCAGGCTGATAAACTTCCTGTCCCTCCGGAAGCCTTATTAAAAATTGGTAATCGCCCTAGCGAAGCGTTAGCGAGTCCGCGAGCGTCAGCTTGGATGGTATTTGCGGCGGCGGCTTTTTTGGTGAGCGTGCCAGTCTTCGTTCAAGCACCTCTGGTAAGACAGTTGCCGCTTGTCAGTTTATTGATGACAGTGGGTTGGGTGTGGTTAGGGATCGCCCTTTTCCAGCGAAAGGAAACCCAAGTGTGGGGGGACTTATTGCTGGGATTTAGCTGGAGTTGGCTAGCCGGATCAATTTATTGGGGGTGGCTACGATGGGAACCCTTCATCCACCTGCCTGTAGAGGCAATTGGTTTGCCTTTTGCCTTGTGGAGTTTGCAGCGAGGTTGGGGGAAAGTGGGCAATTTGTTTTACCTGGGTTCCCTTTTTGGTACCGTGCTGACCGATGTATATTTTTATCTGACGGATTTAATTCCTTACTGGCGTCAGGTGATGCGAGTTGACCCAGCCTTAGCGACACCCATTTTTCAAAGTGCGATCGCGCAAGTGCAAACCCCTTGGGGCATAACTTTAGCCGTGGCTCTAGTAGCTACACTTTTCAGTGTTGGGATTTGGTCATTAGCCAAAAGGCAGTTGCATTGGTGGGCTTTTAGTGGAGCCGTCTTGAGTACAATTTTGGTAGATACGTTGTTTTGGGTGGCAGCTTCTATGGCCTGAATGCTACTAATGATTAACGTAAGCATAATTCTTCAGGTCAGGTCTAGTTAGCAGGTTATTTTTCCGGAATCACTAGGATGGCTCAAGAATGCATCTACTAAAATAACATTTGTTTTAAACCCATTTTTGCTGCTGTGCCTGTGGTGACTCTGCGATCCACTCCCTATTTGCTTCTCCCGACCGACACCGGTAATCGCTATCTGCCGTTAGTCGGTAGCAATTGCTGGACAGTTGGTCGCAGTGATGATAATAACTTTGTGCTCTCCGATCGCTGGATTTCCCGAAACCACGCGATGTTGCAGTGTACGGAAACCGGTGACTTTTATCTGATCGATTTAGGCAGCCGTAATGGCTCCTTTGTCAATGGACGACGAGTCAGTATTCCGGTGACGTTACGCAATGGCGACCGCCTGATGTTTGGTCAGACGGAAATGGAATTTCATTGCCCAGCCAGCGACCGTCATGCGGATGTCATCCAGGTGCCGGATAAAGAAACCCTGACTTCGACCTTGCATGTGCGTCGCCTGATTTCGGTGATGGTCATCGACATCCGCGACTTTACCGTTCTGACTCGCCAACTGGATGAAAAAATCCTCTCAGCCGTGATTGGCACTTGGTTTCGTCAGTCCGGAGATATTATCCGCAGATCTGGCAGTTGGGTGGATAAATATATTGGTGATGCGGTCATGGCGATTTGGTTTCATAGCTCTCAAGGGGTTAGCCATGCTCATGGAGTTAGCTCTCAAGAAGCCCTGAATATTATGTGGGCAGTGAGTTCTCTGCATAAAATGACTTCGGCGCTGAGTCAGCAATACCCTTTGCCCTTCCCGTTGCGAATTGGGACGGGACTCAATACAGGCTATGCCATGGTGGGGAACACCGGTAGTGGCGATCGCCCCGACTATACCGCGATTGGCGATACAGTCAATGCTGCCTTTCGTCTAGAATCGTCTACCAAGCAACTCGGCTTAGATATTGCTTTGGGAGAAGACACATACGGTTACCTTTCAGCTATAGGACAGCAGTCGCTTGACTTCAAGCAGCATACGGTTCATCTCAAGGGATATGACTCTCCCACAACTACCTATGCTGGAACCTATGGGGATTTAGATCATTTCTTGCAGCTCAACGATCTAGGGCCACAGACTTGTTAAGGTGGAGTTTTCAATTCCTGTTATCCTTCCCCTTGCTAACCGGAGCGACCGGAGCTTTAGTGAGGATGAGGAGAGGGTTCGGGTGGGTTTAAAAAGACTGACGGCAAGATCTGAGTCTGATTAACCTCGATGAACTCAACGTCAAACACAGCGGCAAACTGGGCGGCAACTAACTGACGCACCTCCTCAACACGAATACCAGGGAGAAACTGGGCAAGGCTACCGACGGGTTTCTCAGCGATGCCACAGGGCACAATGCGCTCAAAGCCGATGAGTTCGGGGCACACGTTTAAAGCAAAGCCGTGCATCGTAATCCAGCGTGACACTTTGATGCCGATCGCGGCAACTTTACGTCCCTCTAGCCAAACACCGGTCATACCTGGAATGCGAGCGCCGTTGAGTCCCAAGTCACCCAAGACCTGAATTAAGACCTCCTCCAACTGTCGCAAATACCAGTGTAAGTCCTGTTGGTAATGCCGTAGATTCAGAATTGGGTAGCCGACTAACTGACCCGGACAGTGGTAGGTTACTTCACCGCCACGTTCCACTCGATAAAGCTGGGCGCTGGATTTATTGGGGTCAAATTTGAGAAACTCAAGACTTGAACCCTGACCCAGAGTGTAAACGGGCGGATGCTCTAACAACAGAAGAACATCATCCAGTGTCGGGTCTTTAACCCGTTGGGCAAACAGCGATCGCTGCCAATCCCAAGCGATGGCATAAGGCACTAACCCTTGATTATTTAACAAACATCGACGCCGCACAGTCAAATCCTACTATTGGTCGGTTGCAGGTTTCAGCTTAGCAAGACGAGCAAGTTATAAAGTGATCTTCTCAAGCTTCGACCTTCAATCTTCACCTTTAAACCCTTGACAAACTATAGCTTTCAGGCATTAAACCTTTAACTCTTGGACAATTGTCAAAGAATGCAAAGGAATCTGAAGAGAAGTCAAAGGGCTATGTTCACTAGAATACAAAGTGCTACCGTGAGAGTATCATCCAAGAGTAGCAATTGAAGGCTGAAGGATAAAGTATGAAGTAGAAACAGTAGCTTTCAGAGTTGTTGGGAGAAGATTTCAACTCTTAACAACTGGCGTTTCCACCAACGATGGGTGGGGGACTCAAGACCCAAAAACAAGTATGAACTCGGATTGCGTTAGCGTCAGCGTTAGCAAGCACAGCAGTGCTTAGCGCATCTTTTTCAGACTTCAGCCGGGGCAATGTCCTGACTAGACGCGAGAGTAAAGCAAGCGCTAACACTCTTCATACATTTGTTGCAGCCCCTGCTGCTTTTTGCGACTCAAACAGTACAGGATGGAGTAGTCGGTATGAAGCTTGTAATCCAGGGCAAAAACATCGAAATCACCGATGCAATTCGTGAGTATGTACATCAAAAAATTGAAAAGGCGGTTAATCATTTTCAAAACATGACAACTGAGGTAGATGTACATCTATCTGTGGCTCGCAATCCCCGGATCAATTCTAAGCAGACTGCTGAAGTGACTATTTATGCTAACGGAACGGTCATTCGCGCTCAAGAGGGCAGTGAAGACCTATATGCCAGCATCGATTTGGTCGCGGATAAGATTCAGCGCCAACTGCGGAAATACAAAGAAAAACTACAACATAAGAAAACTCACGATCAACCCAAAACAGGCATTGTTGTTGAACAAGTGCCTGTAGCCGATGATTTAATTGGTGATCGCACTCCAGCACTGCCAGGTGAAGTGGTGCGAATGAAGTATTTCGCCATGCCCGCCATGACGATGGAGGAAGCCCTGGAACAGTTGCAATTAGTTGATCACGACTTTTATATGTTCCGGAATGCCAAAACAGGTGAAATCAACGTGATCTACGAACGTAACCATGGCGGTTATGGAGTCATCCAACCCCGCAATGGCAATGGTCATACCCATTCCAAAAACGGCAAGACAGCCCAACGGGCTGAATCTACAGGCGAAAAGTCAAGTACGATCTAACCGCTCTGTCTTAACCCCCAACTGAGTTTCTTGTCGTTGCTACTCGTTTGGTCTCCCATCAATAGACAGTCAGTCGAAATTCCTGTAAAGGGGTAGAGACTGGCTTTCTTTGCGGATGATGGCAAGGTGAAGCGTCAATATCTTCAGTTATAGCCGTTCTACGCACGACGACTTAGCTGTACAGGCTGCCCTTGGAGAACCTCAGCATAGAGCTTTTCGAGCTGGGTAATATTGCCACTGAGCGTATAACGTTCTAGAACCCTCTTTCGGGCGTTTTGTCCCAATAGAGTTGTCCACTCCCGATGGTCTCGAAATAGAGGCAAAAGAGTACACAGTTGGGATGTGACCCGATGAGTTGTGAGAACGACGCCAGCACCATCCTCCAACACTTCGCCATCCGCTCCCGCATCAGTTGCCACACAAGCGACGCCGCAAGCCATGGCCTCCAGTAAAGATAAGGATAGTCCTTCTAAAAGGGACGGCAAAATAAACACATCAGCGGCTCTCAGGATATCAATTCGTCGCTGCTCATCCGCTACAAATCCTACCCAAATGATGCCGTATTCTTCTCCATAAAAGGGCATCAATGAGGCACTCAGGGGGCCATTGCCCACAATAGCCAGCTTACAAGAGTCACCCAAGTTTGAGCGCTTCCACGCTTTCAACATGGCTTCCACATTTTTTTCAGTGGCAATTCGACCCTGGTAAACAAACAAGCGTTGGGCATTGAGTTGTAACTTAAAATTCGACGAACCAGGAGCATATTTCTGGATATCAACCCCATTGGGAATTACGGCAAGCTTTTCCGGCGGAACTCCTAATCGCACTAGAAAATTCCGCTGGAGCTGAGAGAAGACAATGACCCGGTGATAGTTGGCTAGAAAAGGCGCATAGAGTTGATAGGTGAACAGTTGCGTTCCTGATTTTAAGTTTCGTCGCTTCCCATCAAACGGCGGATGGAACGTTGCGACTAAGGGGATATTGAGTTCCTCGCAGATTTCCGGGAGTACGAAATCTAAAGGGGACAAAGTCAGGGAAGCATGGACGATATCCGGGCGCAACTGCTTAAGCGATCGCGTCAATAGCTTGCTCGCTTTGGGCGATGGAATCGTGTACACCTGAGATTTGTACAGGCAAGGAAGCGAAACTTCCTGGCAACCGAAGGGATTTTGATCGTCTGCTTCCTCTGGTTCTTCTTGGGCGAAGTGAAGGAAACTGACTTGGTGGCCTCGGTCTAGGAGCGAGTTGGTGACTTCTCGACCGTAAGTGACATTGCCACAAAAGGGTGATTTTTTTCCAATCCAGGCGATATGCATTCAGATTGAGTGGGGTATCGAGTCTCTATTTGTCAGCTTTGTTTGACATCGTTAATCCTGTACCGGAAATATACCAGTTTAAGACCCCACCGGCGACCACTAGTGCCGCTAAACTGAAAAATACTGTCTTTAGCCCCAGGATGGTTTCTGCCACACCGGCTAAAGCTAAGGGCAAGCTCAGAGCAATATTGACCGCGTTATTTTGTAGCCCAAACACCTTGCCTCGCATTTCTTTCGGCGTTTCTGCCTGGATTGTGGTCTGCATGGGGATGCCGACCAAAGCTGCGAAACTTCCCAACAGAATGGTCATTAAAAGAGTTAACCAGAGACTATGGGTGAATAAAGCTATACCCACCAGCGAACCGGCCATCCCCATAGAACCATACAGACTCAGTTGGTTGTGAGAGAAGCGCTGACCCCAGTGCCCCAAAATTGCTGCACCGCCAGCCATCCCGACACCTCCACCCGCTAGCAAAAAACCAAACTGGGACGCTTTCAATCCGGGTAGCATTTCCGCCAGACGAACAGCGAGAACGGACAAAGCCGCAAACACCGAAAATAAAATCACCAGTTGAATTAAGGCATTGCGGACACGTCGGTGGTGTCTCACATAGAGCAAACCGTCCAAAATATCCGCAAACACATGAGGGGGTTCTCCCTCATACACCTTTTTCTTTTCGCCGGTTTTCAACAGCAGTAGGAGTAAACCGGCGATCGCATAAGAACCTCCCACAAGCAGTTCTTTGCCAAAGTCCCAATTCGTACTGACACTACGCACCAGCGTATCAGCCAGTCCTAACAGGGGTTCGCCCACGGCAAAGCCAACAATCAACGACGCCATCATCGTTGTCGTATATAAAGAGTTAGCCGAGAGCAAATCTCCACGTTCCACAATCAGCGGTATCACGGCCTGCTCTGCGGGTGAAAAAAACTGCGTCAACGTAGAAACCAGGAACGTAATTCCCAACAAAATGCAGAAGCCGATCGGCAAATTGTAAAATGGTGCCCACCCTTGAGTCACCCACAATAATAAGGGCAAGGTTAGAACCAGCACACCTCGCACAATATTACTAGCCACCAGCACGGCTTTTTTAGACCATCGGTCTACAAAAACACCCGCTAATGAACCAAATAGCACGGCGGGAATCGTGAACGCCACCATAATCGCGGATACCCAGCCGCTAATCGGTTGATTCTCGTCTTGAAAGCGATTGGCAATCAAGGCAATCATGAGTACTAAATAAACCTTGTCTGCCATCTGAGAGAAGACCTGACCGCTCCAGAGTGTCAAGAAGTTACGATTCTTGAGAACCGGCGCAAATCCCCGTGTTAATGGCTCAAGCAGGGTATCACCAGGAGCTGGTAACAAACCCTCTACCTGACTAGGTTTTTGCTCTTCGTCTCCAGAGGAGCTGGGCTCAGCCATAGGGTCAGACGTTTCATTACAGGATAGTTTTGTTAATCGTTCTGGGTCAGATAATTGCATTCTTCTTGTTTAGGTGATGAATAAAATTCATATGGACTAGACTTTTTTATGAATGAGTGAATCTCAAAAATCGGGAATAGAGAGGGCATCAACTAACGCCGCTGAGCGAATCGCTCGACCATAGTGATATTGGACATACTCTCGTAAAACTCGCTCTACTTTTACCCAAGCCTCATTGATGGATTCCGGATGCAACAGGTTTGTCAGTGACTCTGGTAAAATCGCCGTCAGTTGTGGTAAATCCGCCTCCGCTAGCTGTTGAAGCAGCGTTAACTCGATCGCATCTAGTTTCATATTCACTCTAGGAGGCGGTGTAGTCGGGACATCCATCGAGTCGTCCCCCTGGGCTTGAGGCTCAACTTTCCTGACTAGCACGGAACGCTTAAATCGCTCACCCTCCAATGCCTTGGCCGCTAAGCTGACTGTACCACCGGCGTCAACACTAAAACCAACTCGCCAATCCGGGTCGGTAAAATCCGGTTGGAGGAAGTCTTGGGTAACACAACAAACTCGAACTTGGGGCGCGATGCCTGCCAACGCCAGCAGATGAAAAACTCCGTGTGATAAGTGAGCCAGTACCGAGGATGCCTCTGAATTAGGATCGGCGCTCAATAGGAGCGCTTGGCGATCGCTGGTATGCGGCAAACACTCCAGACGCCGCAAATGTTCGTTAAGTAGCTCGTACAGTTCCTCCTGTGGCTGCTCACTTAAAGCATGACAGAGAACGACTTCTGCCAAGTATTGACTGGCGGCCAGTTTTCCTAAAGTTTTACTCAATCCTGGGTAAGACTCCAGGGTTTCTGCCTGAGTAATTTTATCGAGCGATCGCCCCTTCGCCAACAACAGATCATTGACGACAAACAAACCACTTCTGCCACCCAATTTCGAGTTCTGCTTGCGAGCGCCTGGTGCGACCGCTCGGATCAGACCCAACTCCCGCGTCAAAATCGTGACCAGTTTGTCCGCTTCCCCAAGCGGCATACATTTAAGAATAATACCAGTGGCTTTGTAGGTTCGGCTCATCGCTCCTGGGTCAGAGGGTTGAAGCTTGAAGGTTGAAGCTTAAAGGTTGAAGCTTGAAGGTTCAATTGGCTTTCCTTGCCAACCTGTTAACGCGCTCACCTATTCTCCATCGTCCTTTTCCAGCGTATCGCGCTGTCGGAGTAAATCAGGCCCGCGAGATGTACCCAGACGCGTCGCTCCTGCTTGAACTAACTCAAAAGCTTGCTCTAGTGTCCGTATACCTCCTGCTGCCTTAATGCCAATTTGTCCTTGTGTCACTTTTTTCAAAAGTCGGATATCCGCCACGGTTGCACCTCCATTCCAGCCAGTACTCGTTTTCAGAAATTGCACTCCTGCGTCCATACATATTTCCGCAGCGAGGCGCTTCTGAGCATCTGTCAAGAGGGCAGTTTCTAATATCGCTTTTACGGTTTGACCCGTTGTCTCACAAATTTGGGCAATTTCTCGGTAGATTTCGTTCGTTTTTCCCGCCTTCAAGCCACCAATGTGAATCACCACGTCGAGTTCCGTTGCTCCATTTTCCACGGCCTCTTGTGCTTCATAAAGCTTGGCGGCTGGTGTTGTTGCCCCTGTGGGAAAACCAATGACTGTACAGACTTTCGGTGTCTTGCCGCGAAGCAACTCAGTGGCTTGCTTCACATAAACTGGGTAGATACACACCGTGGCGAAGTTAAATCGGTCTGCCTCGCCGCAACACTTTTCCACTTGTTCGGGTGTTGCTGCTGGATTGAGCAGGGCGTGATCAATTAACGGTGCAATATCTATATCTGAGTAGTTGACAGCCATTGGTTTAGCTTCCAGCCGCTATTTGTTCACTTTTATTAAGATCTTATGATATTGAGAAAAATCAAAGAGTTTAATTTTTGGAAAAACAGCGTTTGAGGGCAAGCTCATCGCTTAGAAGTTGTTTTTGGCTTTTGGACAGCCTCGAAAGCTCTGTACTGACCGCCCAGCGCTTCTACAATGGTGCGAGTATTCGCCACCATCATTTTGACGTAGCTATCCCCCTCCCCCCCTGGTGCGCCAATAGAGTCAGAGTAGAGTTCTTGTGACGCGAGTTTTACCCCAGCTTCCTGGGCGACGGTTTTAATCAGAGCTGGGTTAATGGTGGTTTCGGCAAAAATGGCGGGTACGCCCACCGCTTTTACAGAATCGGACAACCGTTTCACAGTTTGGGCGCTGGGTTGTTCTTCGGTACTGATGCCAATTAGGGTACCTGCAACGGGTATACTGTAGGCACGAGCATAGTATTGAAACGCATCATGTGTGGTTACAAGTTTGCGCTGCTTTTCTGGAATGGTTTGAATTTGCTGAGTGATCCAAACATCAATCTGCTGCAATTGAGCCGTAAGTTGTGCTGCATTCTGGGTAAACTTCTGTTTATCTTCGGGTGAAAGTTCGATTAACTGATCGCGAATTGCATTCACCATCGCGATCGCATTTTTGGCATCACCCCAAACATGAGGATCAGGCGCTCGTTTCCCGTTGTAGTTAAAATCTAACGGCTGAACGACTTCCCCAACCGCCAACTTCTTCGCCTTCACCCCCGCAGAATTCATCAGCTTAATCAGCCCTGGCTCCAGATTGTAGCCGTTGTAGAGAATTAGATCGGCCTCTTCCAACACCTGACTATCCATGGGCACAGGTTCATAAACATGGGGGTCTGCACCTGGTTTTAGGATACCCTTCAGTTGAATCTCGTCTCCCCCCACTTGCTCCGTCCAGTCTGTGATAATCGTGCTGGTAGAAACGACTTGAGGCTGATCGGATTGCTCAGAACCGATTGGCTTGCTCTTAGTGGAGTTACATCCACTGATTAAAAAGCCAAGCATAAGACCTGTAACGGCTAACCACCCATAGCGTTGGCGTGAAGCGTTGCTACTGACTAGGGGAGGATAGCTCGAAGGGCGTAGTGGTGAGGAGTTCACAAAAAAAGGCAGAGGACAGAAGCAGAAGGCTTTTATGAATCCCTTCGACATGAACCCACGACTGCAAGGAGTAAGGCTATCAAGCCAAGAGTGAACAATCTTCACTGACTCCTGTTCAGGAGGGGTTTGAATCCCCTTGTAAACAAAACCTTTTGCCTTCTGCTTCCTCGTATGAACTCCGCTGCCTTCTGCCTTCTTCAAGAATGTCTGCTTTCTTCCTTCAGAGTGAGGGTTCACGTTCATAGCGTTGATACATTTATTTTCATATTCTTTTCATTTTTCACGTTACGATATTTTCACAATTGTTTCATATTTCGCTCCCAGGAAGGCTCCACCATGACAACTGCCACTTTCCGGAAGGTCGATTCGATGCTTAGAGACTATGAATGCGGAGATAATTGTAGGTCACAGCTCAAAACTGTAACCATACAGCAACTTGGTGTGCAGTACCGTATGGTAGAGGCGCTAAAAAATATCAATTGTGACATCCAGCCTGGTAAGCTGACGGGAGTTATTGGGCCTAATGGTGCGGGTAAAAGTACCCTAATCAAAGCCATGTTGGGCTTAATTCCCGCAACAAGCGGGACAGCGATGTATCAGGGGCAACCCTTGATGGAGCAGTTGGAAAAAGTCGCGTATGTGCCGCAGCGATCGCAAATTGATTGGACTTACCCCGCAACCGTGTGGGATGTGGTGATGATGGGGCGAGTACGGAAGACGGGATGGTTTCGCCGCTTTTCCACAGTATCCAGGCGTTTGGCGGCAGAGGCTTTGGCACGGGTGGGGATGAGTGAGTTTCGATCTCGCCCCATTGGACAGCTATCGGGAGGACAGCAACAGCGTGTCTTCTTGGCACGGGCGTTAACGGAAGAAGCGGAGATTTTCTGCTTTGATGAGCCGTTAGTGGGGATTGATAAGAAAACCGAAGCTGTGATTTTTGATATATTTCACGAACTTGCTGACGCTGGCAAAACCTTGGTAGTTGTTAATCATGATTTAGGGCAAGCGATTACTAATTTTGATGATTTGATTTTGTTGAATCGAGAGTTAATTGCTAGTGGTTCGCGTCAAGAGGTGCTGAGTTCGGAGAATTTGCAGCGTGCTTATGGGGGGCAGGTGGTGTTCTTTTCGGAGAATGCAGCGGCTTAAGGTTGATTCAATACTCTCTTCACTCTTGAACTCAACAGCGAATCAAATAACTGTTTATGCTCGAAACTCTAATTGAACCGCTGCAATATGGATTCATGCAGCGATCGCTAATAGTCGCCGTTTTGGTTGGTATTGTGTGCGCTTCGGTTGGCAGCTATTTGATGGTGCAGCGGTTGGCGTTGCTGGGAGATGCGATTAGTCATTCGGTGTTGCCGGGACTTGCGATCGCGTTTATTGTGGGTGCCGATATTTTTGTGGGAGCGTTTATCGCGGGTGTTGTCAGCACGATGGTGATTACTTGGATTAGGACGCGATCGCAAATTAAAGAAGATGCGGCAATGGGCATTGTTTTTTCTGCCTTTTTTGCCTTGGGTATCACTTTAATTACTGTTGTTCAGAAAGATAATAAAATTGACCTGAATCACTTTCTGTTTGGGAATATCCTCAGTGTTTCGTCTCAAGAGGTTATTAATACAGCAATTATTACAGTCATTGTTTTAGCGATTGTTGCACTTTTGTATAAAGAATTGATGTTTTATACCTTTGACCCTATCGGTGCCCAAGCGGCTGGTTTACCTATCAATTTACTGAATTTTGGTTTAATGATTTTGATTGCTTTGACGATTGTTGCCAGTCTCAAAGCTGTGGGTGTCATCCTAGTCCTAGCCATGCTGATTACTCCGGGAGCAACGGCTTATTTATTAGTCAGTCGATTGCACCAGATGATGATGTTGGGTTCGGCAATTGGGGTTGTTGCTAGTATTAGCGGGATGTATTTGAGTTATTTTTTCAATTTACCTTCTGGGCCAGCGATTGTTTTAGTTGCCTTCGGATTTTTTATGCTGGCGTTTTTATTTAGTCCCAGTCAGGGAGTTTTAACTCATCCGGTTTCTAAGTCTGGGAAGTCACCCATTTGGCGGGAAATTAAGGGATTGTGGCGTTGAGGGTGGAGTGCGATCGCCTAAAATTTTTACTGTTCCCCGTTAACACTGCGCTCACTCTCGTCATTACAAAATTTCCAAGATTCTGGCTCTCCTTCGGGTAAAGTCAGCTCTAGTACTGGTGCAAAACGACGAAATCGCTCTAGCGTTTCTGTTACTGGCTCATCCAAAGCCAATGCAGCCAGAATTATGCGAGTAGGGTGAATGGTACCTTGTAGTATGTCATTTGGACTATCTGGCTTTTCACTTAGGTTTTTCGAGAGTGAAATCAAGTTCTTCTTATCTGAAATGAGAGCTTCTAGAGACTGTAAGTCTATCTCTGGAACCTCTAACCCCAAAGGTACAAATCGTTTAAAGCGTTCCAAGGAATTAACTACAGTTTTATTTAACTTGACAGCAGTTGTGATTAAGTGGGCAGGAGTCAGCCGATCTTCAAGCCATGTACTTCTGATCTTTGAATACTCTGAGCCTAACTCTTCTGAGAAGATGATTACATCCTCACGGTCTATCGTGAAATTTTCTAAAAAGTTCAGATTTACCTGTGGCAACTTTAGTCCTAAGGGTAAAAATTTCTGAAGTCGTTGTAGAGTATCAGCTACAGGCTCATTTAGCTGCCCAGCCAATCGAACTATATGAGCGACAGGTATCCGGTCTTCAGTCCAAGCCCTTTTTCCATCCATTTTTTCCGAAAGAGAAATCAAATCCTTCTGATTCGGCTGAAAGTTACCTAATGTTTCTAAATGTACTTTAGGTAATTCTAGACCTAAGGGTATAAATTTTTCTAGCCGTTTAAGAGTTTCAACTATAGGCTCATTCAGCCGATTAGCAGCAAAAACTATCTGAACGGGAGATATCCGATCACTAGATAAAGCTTCTTCTCCGTCTAGTTCTTTTGAAAGAGCAATGATATCTTCCTGATTTACAGGAACTTTGTCCAATGTCTCCAAATTAACCTGTGTTACTTCTAACCCTAAAGGTAAAAATTTCCGGAGTCGTCTAATGATGTCAGGCACAGATTCGCCTAGCCGTGCAGACGTTAGAACAATATGGGCAGCAGATATTCGCTGCTCAATCCAAGGATACTTATCCTTTTCCGTTATTCTCCTTGACAGTGCAATCAAATCTTCTTCGTCGGCACTTTTCTCATTAAGAGATTCTAGAACTACCCTCGGCATTTTCAACCCCAAAGGTACAAATCGCTGAAGTCGTTTGACTGTTGAGGCTATAGGTTCATTTAGTCGTTCGGTAGCCAAAACTATATGAGCAGGCGGGACATTATCCTGAAGAGAATGAATTAGCGAGCCATGTAGATCTTGGGAGAGAGCAATACCATCACCAGCTCGCGGTACCGGACACAATTCTAACTTCATTGATGCGGGTAGACTTTCCAAGAATGTCGTTGAAACCTTTACTAATCCGCAACGTTCCCATGCAATGACCCGATAAGTAAGTATCCACCAAGGAAAGTAGTAGGTGAGGAACCGGAACTCTAATCCTAATCCATGTCTAAAGAAGTGTAGATTTCGATCATGTTCAAAGCATCCCAACTCTGAAATTGGCACTTCATCACTGTAACCCCATATTCCTAATTTCACATTTGCTTTCCTTTGCGAAAGCATTGCTACTACATTTTCAGCAACTTGCGGATGTTTTTGTGCCAGCTTCCACAGCCATTCAAGATCCAAATGAGGCCAGTTTAGTAAAGGTTCTGAATTCTGCTTTAGTGCCTCACTGACCCAGGTACGATCCCACTGCACAATATTTTTGCGATCCACCGTTAGTTTGGGACGGCGTTTCCCGCGCAAGTTTGCTACAAAACCGGGCTGAGACTCCTCAGTCCAAAGTCCATCTGACAAAATACATCCACTATCTTTATACCAATACTCACTCTTCTCTGGCACCCACCAGATATCAGTGTCTGCTGCCTTGAGACAGGAACTCTGAGGATAATCAGGATGCCGCAGTTGTCCAGGTTCCCATACTTCTAACCTGCCAAACTGCTGGACTTCAGTTCGGAACTCCGCTACCCACAACAGCTTCCGCAGTATTTCAATACAAGAGATTAGCTGACCTTTACCTTTAAGGTGAGTTTTGTTCAAGTAAAGACGTACCCGCGTCCCTGAATCAGTTCCCAACCCCGACTCTTGTATTCGGAAAAGACCACTACTACCAGGTACGTGGACGCGCAAGCGTTTTCCAGGCCGACCATCGCTTTCAAGCTGACAAGTCTCCACAAGTAACTCCTCAGCTAGCATAAAGTAGCTGAACACACCAATTCCAAACTGACTGTTTGGGTACAGCCGGATAGGTGGGTAACATTGCAGCCATTCAGCCTGTTCTTTAATGAATTCCGGCAAATCGGAGAAGCGACGACCCGCACGGGCGAAGCACTGAGTTAACTGCTGAGATCCCATACCAATTCCATTGTCCTTGCACTCAATATAGGAGCGCCCATCATCATCAATTCCCTGAGTGAAGATGATATGTCCCTCCCATGAATGATCCAGATATTCATCAAGGGACTTCTGTTTTAGATATTTATGCCGCGCTTCTCGATAGCGGCAGGCATCTAGTGCATTTTGATATAGTTCTCGGATAGCTAGGGCAGGATCGCCATAGAGCTGTTCTCCCATGAGCAAATCGCGAATTTCATCGTGAGCTAGTTGAAAATATACATGGGGTGTTTTATAAAGTGGAGCTCTATTTTTCCCTTTCTCTGGCTTAATACCATCAGTGGTTAGGCGTAATGGTAAACCCGAAAGCGCTTCCAAAGCGTGAGGTTTCTCATCCCTATTCCGAAGAACATGGTTAAGAACTGTGCTAGCGTACTCGACATGTTCGCGTAGTGCAAAATCTAGTGCTGGATGACGGCAGGTCACACTAAGTGTATAGCCAGCTCCAGCTCTAAGCCAGAGAGATTCAGATATCTTAGTGCATACCTCTTCAGGAGTTAGTCGATTTGCTTCATCTGTCAGGCGGTCAGCAAGACCTATATTATCCACTAACACATCTGAGAGTGTTCGCACATCTATAGCTAGCAATCCAGCTAGTTTCAAGAGGTAGCCAAGCATCTTTACTCGGACAACCTGTGTTTTAAGAAATCCAACCGGCTGCTTAGCAGCATAACGGTCAATACTTTCAGGTTCTGCAAGAAGAGAGCGCCCCAAATCCGTTAGAATTTCTAGGGGAATCGGTGGTGACAAAGTTGTCGTCCCAAAACCAAACTTACTTCTAATTGCCTCTTCCAACGCGTTGGCAAAATTGACAGAAAGATAACCTCCTGCTAACTGGAACTGCCAGATTTCAGGTGTACGAAGCAAGCAACGATATAGCAACCATGATTTCACTGCCTCACATTCTGTCACACATCCCTGTTTTGTAAATTGCTGAGCTTTCGTAACTAATCGTTGGTGGAGTCGATGCACTTTCCCTAAAGCAATTTGGAAACCAATTGCTGGATTATTTTCATCCAAAGACAAGGGGTCGAGTTTGAATTCAACCGCCTGCACTAAGGCATTAGCCAGTACTGCTTCACAAACAAATGGAGCAGCAATAATTAGGGCTTTTTCAACTGGAGTAAGCTCAGTAGGTGGATCGGACTGAAGCACCAGCAACTCAAGAGCCTTTAAAATTCGGATTGGGTATAATTCATCCCGCCAGGGATCTTGCTGAAACTTTTCATGGGCAAGGCTCCATTGTTGCCAACAAGCAGTGACTATTCTATATACCTGCTGTTTAAGCTCAGCGATTGCGCCATCGGTGTCAGTATTTTCCTCACTCCACAGAGGCGAGTGCAAGACTTCTACACGCCAACGCTCTTCAGCCTGACTTGCAGCTATTACCAGAGGCGTGTCCTTGAGGATAACTCGCGAGAGAATGTCCTGTGCCAGTAAAGCGTCTACCCTATCCTCGGTTAAGTAACAAATTTGCTGTCGGTGCTTTATGTCATGTTCCTCCACCAACTCATCAAGTCTGGCTTGAGCTGCTCTCAAGATGTCGCCAAGCTCATGGGCTGGATGCTCTGGATCGAGAATATCTACTAAAGCCTGGGTAAAGAGACTGAATCCTTGTTCACCCTTTGTGAAGCGGCTAAACTGACCGCGACCGCAAGAAAATACCCGGAGGAAATTACGCTGCATAGCTTTCTTTTGCAGGCTATCAGCCCACTTCACTAGAGAAAGACCCTTCACTCCTAAATCAAGACCCTCACGACAAGCATCAATGAAAAAGACAATAGTTTCCGCCTTTGACTTGTCAACTACGTCATCCAAAAGATCGCAAGGAACAAGAAATTGAGCGAATGCTCCAGGTCGTTCCAAAATTGCATCCGAGGGGACAAGGTAATCCTTACCTTGGTAATGCACTCCATGCCCTGAAAAATAAAGGAGCAATATCTCTCCAGATTTTGCGTTCTGGCATATCTGTAGGAGACTATCCCAGATCATGCTGCGCCCACTATCAAACTTGTCCTCAATACCTTGTGAGCGCACATCAAATCCAGATCTTTTCAAAACCAGTTCAAGGCTTGCCACATCTCGCCGTACAACTGGTAAATCTGGGATGGATTTATTTTGATACTCAGGAACCCCAATCAGCAGCGCCCGCCGTTTTTTCATCGATTACTCCGAGAACGTTAGCGTGATTGCCCCTTTGCCTCCCAGCTTAGCTGTCCCAACAAGCTCTATACCGCCTTCAGCAGTCACTTCAACCTGAATTGTGACTTGCTTGAGCTGAAAGCCTCCGACCTGCTTGACATCTTTGAGTATAGTAGTAACTCCCTGGCAGACCTTCTTCAAGTTTTCTCGAAGTTGCTCTGTCGGCAAATCCCGCACCACTATTTCTGTGTCACCGGAAAAAATGCCTTTTACCTCCTGCTCATCTTCTTCAGGCAGGGTCACTAAAAATGGAATCGTCTCCATCATGTATTCCTTTTTCCCAAATTCCAGTTAGAGTCTTACTTACTCAATCTCATCAAATATAAACGATGAGACAACTATCTGAACTGGAAGTCAGGCTAAAGATAAGGGTGTGCGCTCGCGCCTGACCCGAAAAAACCACTTGGCAGATTGTCCTAACCCAAACCACCGCAACCGCGACAAATCAGCCTAAACTCAGCAAAATCAACGAGACACTTGACAAAGTTACATATTGTACTTCATCCGGATGAGGTGGAATTTCTATTGTTGAAATATCAGCAGTAGAGGTTAAAAGAATCACTATGTTACTTACACGTCAACAAGCCAAAGCTCAAAAACGAAATGCCAAACGGTTAGGTCAATTACTCAAAGATGCCAGAACGGAACTCGAACAAAGTCTCGCCGTTCTGGAAGATACCGCTATTGAGGATGGCGATTGGGGCATTATAGAACTGTCTTGCTCACAGGATGCCTACTCTTTGATGGGACAAATTTTGGCGATCGCAGATAAATGGGAGCAGTGCAACCATTTTGAAATCGATGAGAAATTATCCCAGATTGAGAGCAAAATTTATCAAGCTTAAACCTCTCATTCTTCACCACGAGTCTGAGTCGCCAAAGGCCATCCTACACGGGTTGGTTGTTGATAAATCCGTTTCAGGGTATTAATATCCCTGACCGAAATCGGAGGCGAATGGCGGACTTGGGAAAAGTACATGATGTCGGTTTCTAAAGCACTATGCCCCCAGAGTCCCAAAGCATGACCGAGTTCGTGACGTGCCGTTGCTAGGGTATAGTGATCGGTTTGGTGGGGACTTAGCTGGATGGTTAAGCGTTGTGATAATATCTCCTGCGGTGCCTTGTCGGTTTGACGGAGATAAAATTCGTAGCGGGTTTGAGCAGAACGAGCGCGAGGGATGTTGAATTTTCCTGTTTCGCGATCCAAGGAGGCTTGCACAGGAGGGCGCTCGCGCAAAATCAAGATATCCGCGCCTTCTCGCTGGGTGACTACCTGCAAAGGCAAATAGATATTCCATTCCCGTACAGCCTGCAATACGGCATCAACCCACTTCTGGAAACGCTGGTTACTCGCGGATGATTCATTCGGCTCTTTCGGTCGTTCGACGTAAATTGTCACAGGGAAATGTGACCAAACCAGATAGCCTACCGGAGTTAGTTTTATTTCAGCGAAGTAATCACCTGCGTCTGTCACGTCTTGCCATTGTGCTAGAGGTGTTGGCAACGGGTGAACCTGAGGAGTGGGTAGGGAAGCTGAAGCTGAAGATAACTCCGCAGTTTTTAATAGATACTCTTGGTTTCCTGGCTTAACCCCTGTCGCTTCGCCGCTACGGCTCGCGATACCTTGAGCCTTCAGCGGCTGTAACTGAGACAAGATGAGCCATAGACTTGTAGCGATCGCCACTCCTAATAGTAGAAGGCGTCTCCAGGCACTAACCCGGTGACGCCTTAACCTTTGTCTAGTCATTCGTCTCATCTTTTCAATTGATAACCGCAGATATTTTAAATCCGTGAAATTTTGAGATGATCTGGGTTAATCCGCCTCTATCTGCGGTTGTAAAAAGATGTGACTCATGAGACATTCCCTGCACAGGAAACATGTCAAAATGACACGTAGCGCAGTGATCATCACTTGCCCAACCAACCCGCGCTTAAAACCACGGTCAAACCAATAAAAATCACAGAAAATACCCAGGTAATCCGGTTTAGGGCTGTCTCTGCACTCTTGGTACTCGTAAACAGTTGGGCTTGACCCCCGATGCCCCCAATTCCATCGCCCTTGGGACTATGGAGCAATACCAAAACAATTACACCCAAGGCAGATACGGCCCAGATAGCTTGTATGACTTGAACAATCGACATAGTTAAGTGGTTGGTTGTTAGTGGTTGGTTGTTAGTCGCAACGAATGACTAAAGAGAAACACGCACGGGTGTTCGATTGGGCCGGACTTCTAATTCAATGGGTTGTAGCAGAGAGTGGCCTGTCATCTCTGGCGGCTGGGGTAATTTTAAAATTTCCAGGATTGTCGGCGCAAGATCTGCCAAACGCCCGTCGCTGCTTAAGGCAACTTCTGTGCCATATCCGGGGATTTTTAATCCTTCCCCTTCCACTAGGATAAAGGGCACGGGGTTGGTTGTGTGAGCCGTCCAAGGATTGCCTGCCTCATCGCGCATATACTCAGCATTGCCGTGGTCTGCGGTAATCAAGGCTGTACCACCCGCTTTGTTAATGCTTTCGATTAGGCGTCCCAGGCATCGGTCTACCGTCTCCACCGCTTGCACGGAGGCTTCAATATTCCCGGTATGCCCGACCATGTCAGTATTGGCATAGTTGATCACAACCAGAGAGTAGATGCGTTTTTCAATCGCTCTTACCGCCACATCTGTGACTTCTGCGGCTGACATCGCCGGTGCCCGGTCATAAGTTGGCACCATGGGACTTTGTACCAGTTCCCTGTCCTCACCCTCAAACGGCAGTTCTAAACCACCATTAAAAAAGTAAGTAACGTGGGCATATTTCTCGGTTTCAGCCGTGCGAAATTGACGTAAACCGTGCTGAGCAATCACTCCCCCCAGAATATTGTTCAAGTTTTGAGGCTCAAACGCGACCAGTACAGGGAATGACGGGTCGTACTGGGTAAAGGTAGCGAAAGCGAGGGAGTGGATTTGCTCTCGCTCAAATCCTTTAAAGTTGGGATCAACTAATGCTTGTGTGAGTTGCCGCGCACGGTCGGGGCGGAAGTTAAAGAAAATGATCCCGTCTCCTGCTTCCACAGCCCCCGTGTCAATTCGGGTGGGCAGGACAAACTCATCTGTGAGATTTGAGTTATAGGAAGCTTTTAACACCTCAATCGCTGAGCGACCATCTCCCATGCCATCCTGGGTTATGGCCTGATAAGCTAGCTGAACGCGATCCCAGCGTCGGTCTCGATCCATGGCGTAGTAGCGACCGCTGATTGTGACGATGCGTCCAACACCGATTTTTTGAATGTGATCTTCAATTTTTTGAATCGCCTTAACCCCGTCCATCGGCTGGGTATCACGGCCATCGGTAATGGCGTGGATACAGACATTAGACAGTTCTTGGGATTTAGCGAAATCCAGCAATCCGAGCAGATGGTCTATGTGAGAATGCACCCCACCGTCCGAACACAAACCTACCAGGTGAAGCTTACTGCCTCGATTTTTAACGTCCTGGCAGACTTGCAGTAGCGCCTTATTGTCTCTCAACGTACCATCTTCTACGGCATCAGAGATACGAACTAATTCTTGCGGAACCACGCGTCCAGCGCCAATATTGAGGTGACCCACTTCTGAGTTACCCATTTGACCCTCTGGTAGCCCTACAGCCTTCCCGGAAGTGCGAATTAGAGTATGGGGGTAAGCTGCCCAGAGGCTATCCATCACGGGTGTCTTGGCGGCGGCAATGGCATTTCCATCCGTTGCTTCACGGTAGCCCCAGCCGTCCAAGATGACTAGCACCACAGGGGAGACAGGTGCTTGCGTCATATGTATTACCCTTTGTTCATGCATGAATTTCTCCGCGATCATAGCATTGATGAGTGACTCAACGCCTGAATCTTGCCTTTTCGTTCGGATTTGGGGCTTCAGCCTTTATGGGGAGTTTACACTCTGCTTTTGGGAAGAGGGTAGGACTTATGCACTGCAACGAAATCTGGTTGTTTTGAGCGTTGCTCAAGAAGCTGGGAACCCCATTCTACCGTTGTCAAACTGGCTGAGTGCGTAAGTCCTATCGGGGACACAATGGCGGAGCTTCGGTTAGAGTTCTTTAACAAAGGGGGAGTGGATAGGATTGTGTTTTCCTGAGAACTTGTAGAGGCACGATATATACATCGTATTTCTAGGGTATGGTGCTAATTGCTCGGTAGCAGTTATTGAATTAACATTTGAAAGCGTTCGTCTTCTCGAATGCTGTCAAAATCCGAGTCAGTTTTTGCCATCTGTCGATATTCATCAGGACTTAGATTAATTGCCTGTTGCAGGTTTTCAATTGCCTGCTCGATATTGCCTTGCAAAGCATAACTGCAAGCTTTGTTATAGAAAGCGTTGGGGGAGTCGGGTTTAATTTTTAAGGCTTGGTCGTAAGAGGCGATCGCTTCTTCTAATCGTCCTAAATTCTTCAGCGCAATCCCCCGGAAGTTCCAGGCATAGTGGTAGTCGGGTTTAAATTTGAGGGCTTGGTCGAATGACGCTATCGCCTCTTCTAAGCATCCTAATTTACTCAGCACCATGCCCCGAAGGTTCCAGACTTCGTGGTAATCGGGTTTGATTTTGAGGGCTTGGTCGAATGACGCTATCGCCTCTTCTAGTCGTCCTAAATTCCCCAGCGCATAGCCTCGGTTGTTCCAGGCTTCGTGATAATCGGGTTTGATTTTGAGGGCTTGGTCGAATGAAGCTATCGCCTCTTTTAATCGTCCTAAATTCCCCAGCACAATGCCCCGGTTGTACCAGGCTTCGTGATAATCGGGTTTGATTTTGAGGGCTTGGTTGTAAGATGCTATTGCTTCTTCTAATCGTCCTAAATTCTTCAGCGCAATCCCCCGGAAGTTCCAGGCATAGTGGTAGTCGGGTTTAAATTTGAGGGCTTGGTCGTAAGATGCTATTGCTTCTTCTAGTCGTCCTAAATTACTCAGCACCATGCCCCGAAGGTTCCAGACTTCGTGGTAGTCAGGTTTAAATTTGAGGGCTTGGTCGTAAGATACTATTGCTTCTTCTAAGCGTCCTAAATTAATCAGCGCATAGCCCCGGTTGTTCCAGACTTGGTGGTAGTCGGGTTTAAATTTGAGGGCTTGGTCGTAAGATGCTATTGCTTCTTCTAAGCGTCCTAATTTCCCCAGCGCATAGCCCCGGTTGTTCCATGCTTGGTGGTCGTCGGGTTTGATTTTGAGGGCTTGGTCGTAAGAAGCGATCACCTCTTCTAAGCGACCTAAATTACTCAGCGCCATGCCCCGGATAATCCAGGCTTGGTGGTCGTCGGGTTGAATTTTGAGGGCTTGGTCGCAAGAAGTTATCGCCTCTTCTAGTCGTCCTAAATCAAAAAGCACAATGCCCCGGATAATCCAGGCTTGGTGGTCGTCGGGTTGAATTTTGAGGGCTTGGTCGTAAGATGCGATCGCACCTTCATATTCTTTCGCTGTAACCAACAAATTACCTAGTTCACCCAGTAAATAAACTCTATAACTGTAGGTCTGATAGTCTTCTGCCAGCAAACCTTGAATTTCTATAATTTTTTTAACCCGTTCTTGAGGAGTCAGTTTTAGGTACTCCTCATAATCTCCTTCCAGCAGGAGGCGTTTTGTTTCTTCCTTTACAATCTCTGGATGAGTCGGAAAATCAAAAACCCCAGATTTCCAATCAAAAAAATCTGGAGCGCGTTGAATAAAATACTTAAGCGCAAATGGACACAACAGGAAAACAAAGCAAATATCAAAATCGTCTCGAAACCGTTCTCGCTGTTGATTTAAATGACTTAAAATCCGAGGAACGCTGGTAAAATTATTATAGTAAAGTTCAGTAATTTCTCCAAATGTCTTAAGTTCGTACTCATACAACGAGTATTCAATGCCTTGGATAAAGAGAATATCTATCTTATCTCTATTGGCGAGCTTGGTAACTCGATTGTATAAATTATCAATCGGCTCAATGAATCGTAAAACCTCAATGGTTTTCTGAGGAATATCCTGCTTCATTCTCTCGATTATCTGCTTCCCTTCCTTCTGGGAGCAGCGAACGAAAAACAAACCAAAGCCTTTTTTCCGCTTGAGAGCGCAGACTAAGGCAAGATATTCTTCTTCTGGGTCATCAGGGATTTCCTCGTCCCAATCCATTGCTTCTGAGGTTATACAAATTCCTTGAATTTCTGACCGCCAATTCCTGTAAGGAAGGAAGTCCGCCGTGGATTTAAATCCACGGCTCATAGCTCAAGTCCATTTCAATGGACTAAAACTCACATCTTGCATCACCCCCCTAGCCCTCCTCACTAAAGCTCCGGTTGGTAAGGGGGGAACTTAGCTCCCTCCCCTTAATAAGGGGAGGGTTGGGGTGGGGTCAAAGCGACTTGCTGCAAGATCTGAGTAAAACCCTTGTACAGTTAGCATATCAGTCCTCTGAAGAGGACTGATATGCTATTAGCCAGGGATTTGAATCCCTGGCGTTAAGCGGGTAAGTCAATATTAACGAGCTAAAGTTGAGCTACCGCTTCCTTAAATTCCTGAATCCCTCGAATGAGCGGGTGAACGTCACACCAGCGATCCAACTCACCCTCTTGATTCCAATAACGATATTCTAAAAGACAGCGATTAAATAATAAACTCCGATAGTCATCATCATTAACAATCCGCTTAGAGCGAGAGATTTCAGCTAATAAACACCATTGCTCGTTCCCAACCGTGCGGCGATAAGTATCCCTCGCTCTAGTAATCGCTGTGCGTACTGCTTTGGCGGAAATCGGTAACTCGTCCGTGCGTGCGATCGCATCTTGCGTCAACAATAGCAGATTCCGCACATGACCCCCACTCATCAGACACAGTTGCTCTAAGGTATCCCGACTATCAAAGATTTCTGTATCCAGAGATAACTTAGGCGCAAATTGCCTGACTCGCCTACCAATAATTTCTTTGATTTTCTCAAGTCCCGGTTGGTAGACTGTCCCATCCGGAGTCCGCACCATAATCATGGGCAAAACTTGAGTATCGCTATAGATATCTCGGATATCCGTAGCACGGTTCGAGTACACCATTGAGATAGGAACCGTGTAAATCAGATGGCAATCTAAAGCTTTGAGTTGTTCGCTGCGATCGAGAAAAATCTCCTCATGGTTCGTGCGTCCAGTCTCCTGAAACACTGGCACAATCCGATCTAAGTTATCTACAATCACCGCCAGTTGATTACAACCATTGGGCAAATGCTGCTTCGCCTCATTGAGAAACTCATTTAAAACATCAATCAAGCTAACCGTATGAGGATTCACCTTCTCTCGAATCTGTTGCCGCATCGTGGGTTCTGCTCTTAAATTCGCAGTCAACTTGGCAAACTGGGCGATTTGTCCCTCGACACTCATCCCCTCAAACGATATCTCCATCAGTGCCAAATCTTTCAACTCTTGGCAGCGTTTTTTCACCCAATTCAACAATGGTGCTGGATTTGCACTTTTGTTTAATTCATCCAGCAGATGGCGGGTACAGGCTAAAAGAATATCGGTATATTGAGCATCCTCAGATTGAATATCCTCTTCATCGGCGGCAAAATAGACCACATAGAACTTCTGCTGTTCCAGATATTGCTTTAACCTGAGCAGTTCGGTGGATTTTCCCGCGCCTCGATGACCGGAGTATAGCTGACACGTCACTCGCTCAGAACGCCGCATCCGCTTCCCCAAATCCTCCACAACATCCTCATCTCCCCGCACGTCGCGACAATCCACATAGTTCGGGTCACCTGCGGGTAAAGGTCGACACGGGTCAAAGGCGTTGTAGAGGTTAGAGGTTATCGAGTAAGTCGGGATTGGAAGCCATAAATCGAAAATTTTGCCATTGAGCGCGATTCTAACCTAGAGTTTAAATCTCGCGTAGGGGCGATTCATGAATCTCCCCTACAGTTTCAGGCAATGCACCAGTCCGCCACCCCTCAACCAGCGATCTCAAATTCGGTGACAACCAACTGTCATATTGAGGATAAATCGGCAATCTCGGCACCAACTCCCACCCAGCAGGCTCTAAAATTTCCCTAAGTTCCTGAGCACTAGGATGAGGATAATCAGGATTCACCTCATCTTTTGGCCCAATTCCCCCCAAATCCCTCGCACCCGCCTCCAAACATACCTGTAGGGGCGATTCATGAATCGCCCCTACGGTGTCGCCGACTAAATTCGGCGGAATTTGAATCGTAATATCCGCTGGCAAAATTTCACGCGCTTTGGCAATAACCTCTGGTAATTGGTCGGGATCAAAAGCAGGAGCATCCCAACTCTGCTGACTTCCAGGACTATGGGGTTGCAGGATAACTTCTTGGATATGACCATAAGTATAGTGAAGCCGTGCGATCGCCTCCAACGTCTCCCACCAATCTTCTTGAGTCTCCCCAATCCCCAACAGTAACCCCGTTGTAAACGGAATCCGCAATTCTCCTGCCCATTCCAACTGTTGCAAACGCACCCCTGGTATCTTACTGGGAGCATGACGATGAACAGTTTGCAGTAACTTGGGCGTTAACTGTTCCAGCATTAACCCCATCGACACATTCACCTGTTTGAGGGCTTTCATTTCCTCAAAACTCAGGGGGCCGGCATTGGTATGGGGCAAAAATCCCAATGACAGGGCGAGTTCACCTAAATCATAAATTCGTTTGAACCATTCAGCTCGACGTGATGATCGGGGATGTACCTCGCCACTGAGTAGCAGAATTTCACACACACCCTGAGTTTGAAGCTGTCTCAGCTTACTTTGTGCCTCAGAAAGGTTCAACCAAGGGCTTTGCCCTGAGTCGGTGCGAAAATTGCAGTAAGTACAGCGATTAAAGCACTCGTAAGTCGGAACAAGAGTGTAAGCAGGACTGTAAGTAACGGTTCGGGAGTGGAAAATTGGCATGGGTTCGATCATCACACAGTCATTTATTTAGAAGTGTGACGTATCCAACAACATCCCGGTTTTTGTGTAAAATTCTCCAAGACTCACTTCGTGAATGCAATAGTAGAGGACTCCCCGCGCTGGGTTGAGAAATCCTCCCGTTGCTCAGCAGAAAAGCTGAAAGCTGGAATTGAGGTTAGCTAAAACTAACTGACGTCTCGTTCTTTCTCACTCCAATCACTCATTTGTTGTTTGGCGTAAACATTTTTCAGGTGTTTCTTGACGGTGTTGGTCGTAATATACAATTTGGTGGCGATTTCTTTGTAAGAGTAGTTGGCGCGACGGAGTGACCAAACTTCTGATTCACGGGGAGTCAAATTATATTGTTGTGCCTCCGTAAACGCTGTAGTGTTAGTAGACTGACTCCTATTTTCAAGGGTTACTAACAAGTTAGGAGTATCACCTTGCTCGAACTGTAGCCATCGAACCCTAACGCGCAAAACCTCTGCATTCTTTGTGTCTAGTTCCGCCTCAATAATCATGGTTTGTTCGGGAAATAGTTCGCGGCTATCGATCAAGGATTCGCAAATTCGCCAAATAGGTAGAGGGACTAAATTGGGTTGTAATTGCTCTGAGGAAAATTGCAGGCAAAGGCGACGCGCACGCTGATTCGCGTGAATCAATTCTCCTTTTTCAGTCAAAATTAAGACACCATCCATAAAGCCTTCAATAATGGCTTGCAGCAAATTAGGGTGTTTTGAATGTTCAGCATGAGACGCTTTGAGCTGTATGTCAGAAGAATTCAGTCTTTCAACAGTTTTAAGGTGACGGTTCAGTTTAGCTGCCAACATGGACATCGTGAATCTCCTTCAAAGTCACAGCTGAGGAGTCAAGCGATGGGAGACTCTTCTCAGTTGAGGGTTAAGGTCATTTTGCGTTTCGGTTGGGTGTAGCTACAAGGATTGAGTCGGAGATTTCCCAAACTTAGCGAATTCTGTTGTAGAGATAGAGGAAAGCTGAATTAACCTGAAGTAGGGTGAAGTTTTTCGGCGATTTCAGGCTTTTGCTAATACAATACGAAATCATGCGATTTCAGGGTGTTGATCTAGATTGCTCCGGTAATTGGAGGCAATGAGTATCCGTAGTGACTGTTTCAGGGATGATTAAGTTTCGTTCTAGAACGCTGAATGTGTTTTTAGACGAGATGGATTGCATAAAAAATCAAGAAACAACGATAAGTACTATAGCTACGGAACACGAATTGACTCGACCAAAGGCTCTATTCGTTCAACAACCTACGGGATATGAATCCAGAATTGATCGATCAGTGGTTTCCGATTGAGCAACAGCGCAATTACATTTCAATGCTCCTAAATCCCCGGCGAGTCGGTTTAACACGTCGTCGAGCTGAATGTTTTGTGCGGTTGTGGACTTATCTACTACTCAAGCAGCAACAAGAATTAGGCTCTGTTTTGAGACAACCGTTGACTCAATTACAACTTCCAGAAGGTTTTGTTGCTTGCACCCATCGCGAAGCAGCAGAATTGTTTTATGCTAACAAAGACCGAGGCAGCGATCGCGCGGCGGGAATGATGATTGATATCCTCGCTGCCCTTGGATTAATTCAGAAAGATTTTGATGGCAATACAATTTGTTTGCAGATTCGCTGTGTGCCGAACCTGCACGAATCCTTTGAGTCAGCACACCCCGTAGAGTTCGTACTCGATGAGTTTAACCCTCGAACTGACGCCGTTCCCGTGGCGAGTTTTCTCGCTCACAACTACAACTGGATGAACAACACGACGGCAACTGTACCTCACAAGATTAAAAAGTTACTACGCTCTTGGGCAGTACAATATCCCACTGGGATGCGCGTGCTGCGTCGTTGTGACACCTCTCATCCCGTTGGATTTTACGTGCTTTATCCTGTCGCGCCGGAATCTGAGGAAAAATTTTCTCTACCTCCTGGAAAAAGTCTTCATTTGAGTTCCGCCTCGGATATCGACCCTGTTAAAATAGCTATCCCTGGCAAGGATGACTGTACCTCAATTATGGTGCGTAGCTGGATGATTGATGCACCCTATAAGAATTGGCAAAATGTGCATCGTTTTTTAGAAGATGTGCAGCATACCTTAGTGCGAATGCAAGCTGATTTTCCCAATCTTTGTGATTTCTACGCGCTCCTAATTCATCCTAGATATGAAGCACTGGTACAGGCTTTAGGGTTTCAAAAAATTGGTATCGATCCGAAGATAGCTGTCTACTGGTTGTACATGGCAGTCGATCAGTTTTTAGCCTTAGACATGGCAGAAATCGTTTCAAAGCTTGAATTTTGCTACCCTTCTCCGGAATTTTAAGCATCCCTTGAAAGGAGAAAGTGGGCATCCCAAAGTTGCAAAAACAGTTTTGAGAAGGGACGAGGGGGACAAGGGGGATAGTACTGAGACAAAAAAGATATTTGTACAA
This sequence comes from Microcoleus sp. AS-A8, assembly GCA_039962225.1. NCBI lineage: Bacteria > Bacillati > Cyanobacteriota > Cyanophyceae > Oscillatoriales > Microcoleaceae > Microcoleus > Microcoleus sp. AS-A8. The sequence goes on along the minus strand of JAMPKV010000038.1, from coordinate 3,147 downwards.
ATGGGATGCTCCCAGAGAAAGTAATAGGGGAAATGACAGATCAGACTCTATGAAGTACCTGATCTATCCTGTGATATCTTTGTTTCTACCTACAGTTTTTGTGGGGAAGAGTACCCTCTGGGGTACTATCGCCCATCAAAAAATTTTTTTAATCTACAGGCATATTAAAGACAACTCTAAGAAAGGAGAATTTTATCATGCCATTTTGGTTAAAAATTATCTTGAAGCTTGCTCAGACGGTTAATCCTCAAATTTATCCTGAGCGAGAGTTTACAATCACCTCAGAAAAATTAGAAGAATTACGTCAGTTACCTCATGGAACCTTAGGTCGTGAAGTCGCAAATTTCCTCGATCATAACCGTTTGAATCCGCTGAATAGTGGAGATTTGATTCAGCGAACCCACGATATTTGGCATGTTCTTACAGGCTTCACCTCCTCACCCCGTGATGAATTTATGCTTCAGATCTTTACCCGTGCTCAAGTGTTTCGTCCAACGAGTGCGATAGTTGTGTTAGTGGGATGGCTAAGCGGTATGTGCAATTTCCAAGAAATTAGACAAGTCTTCAAGATGAGTCGGCAAGCCAAATCTTTAATTGATTGGGATATTCAATCCGACTGGCATACTCCACTGGTTGAAGTTCGTAAACGACTCAATATTATACCCCTTAATAAGGATTAAACAGGCGTCACGAACAGTCAAAAAAGTTTTGTGCTGCAATGCCCCATAGAGAAAGTTAAGCGACCGATAAATTGAACGAAAAATGACAGATTTAACGATGGCTTAATCCTAACTTTCCAGGAATCATTGTTGTTTAGCGTAAATATTCTTGATGTGCTTTTTGACAGTATTGAGTGTAATGTACAACTGGTCGGCAATCTCTTTGTAAGAAAGCTTAGATTGATGCAGTGACCAAACTTCTGCTTCACGACGAGTTAATCGATATTTTTGGGCATCCGCCATGGCTTGCATTTTTCTAGCCTGATGTTGGTCTTCGATTGTCACCAACAAGTAAGGGCAAGCACTTTCTTCTAAGACTAACCAGCGAACTCGAATCCGAAAATTAGCTGAATTCGTCAGTTTGATTTCATTATTAATAACTATTTCTTTCTCGGCAAACGGATCGAGGTGATCGAGCAACAATTCGCACACATGCCAGATGGCTGGTGGGACAAAATTCTGTTGTGATTGCTCTGGGGAAATTTGGTGGCAAATTTGACGTCCGCACTCATTCGCGTAAACCCACTCTCCTTGCTGAGTTAGAACCAAAACACCATCAACCAAGCCTTCGATAATGACTTGCAACCAAGAAGCTTGTTGAGAATTTTTAGAGTGAATCTCTTTAAAATTTTTTCCTGAATGCTTTGATGTTTCGGCTGTTTCGATATTGCTCTTGAGTTCACCACTGAGAATGACCATCGTGAATATCCTTGAGGATTGTCAACAAAAAAGTTAAGTTGCCGCAAGACTTATCAGTTGAGTATTACTGTCATTCTGCTTTTTGCATCGGTGTATCTGCCATGAGCCTGTTGTAGATGCATCAAACAATCTGAAGTCGGTGCTGTAAGGTGAAGTGGGGTGAAGTTAGCTGAAGTTAGGGGAAGTTTTGAGCCGATCTTTTACAAGATTCGCATCGCTGATTAGTAGCGAGAGTCACAAAATAGATGAGGCCATCTATCATTTAGGTTACTTAAGGCTTAGATAACTGAATTTCGTAGTAGCATTTTAGGGACTGAAAGCGCAGCAACCCGGAGGCTATGGGGCCAGAAAATATCAATCAGTGTTTTCCGATTGAACAGCAGCAAAAATACATCTCCAGGATTTGCGAACAGATTACCCTAACGGCGCGTCAGGCTAGATGCTATCTCCGATTGTGGGCTTATCTCATAGTCAAGCAGCAGCGAAAGCTGGGAGAACACCTGAAATTGCCACTTACAGAATTGTCACTACCCGATGGTTTTGTCTCTTGTACCCTTCAGGAAGCTGCCACACTGTTCTATTGTGACCAAGAGCAGGGAAGCGATCGCGCGGCGGGAATGATGCTGGATAAACTGCGCGATCGCGGATTAATCGAGAAAAAATTTGATGGCAATAGTCTTTGTATTCAAATCCTATATCAACTCAAGCCGCCGCCATCTCCTCAACCCGTAAAGGTGGATGCCTTCCACCACAGCGATGCTGTCTTCGTTGCAGAAGTTCTCTCTAACCTCTATGGCTGGCTAAACAGCGACACCGCTGCTGTCAAACTCAAGATTGTTAATGTCTTGCGCCGTTGGGTCAAGGAATACCCCAAAGGTATGCGGGTACTGCGCCGTTGTGATAACTATAAACCGGTAGGATTTTACCTTTTGTATCCTACCGCTGAAGATTGTGAGAAAAATTTCTTTCTCCCTCCGAGCAAAACCCTGCATTTAGGTTCTAATTCCGAGAGCGATCCACTGCAAATCGCTATCCCTCCCGATCCAGATTGCTCTGCTGTCTTTGTCCGGAGCTGGAAGATCGATACTCCCTACCAAACGAGAGACAATGTGTGTCGATTCTTAAAGGATACGCAAGAAACCTTAAGACAAATGCAGGTTGATTTTCCCAACCTGTGCGATTTATATGTGATGATTCTCCATCCCGTATACAGCTATGAGAGCTTAGCAATGGCTTTGGGGTTTGAAAGAATCGGCTCAGATTCACTATCACCGAGCTACTGGATTTACAAACCCGTCAACCAGTTTTTGGACTTAGACATGGAACAAGCTCTGTCCCAGCTTGATTTTTAGCCCCTTCATTCAGATGTTGAAGCCAAGGGCGATACCCATCTCATCGCTACATGATTGGGTTTAAGCTGACAGCCATTCAGTTTTGCATGACCCTATTTTGGAAACGAGGCGTGGGAGCGGCATCTTGCCCGTCCGCCCAGTGAAATTTAACAGCGTTACAGCTTATAAGCCTTTCAGGAAAAGGGTTGCAGCCGACTTGGAATATCAAAGTTAATAATTATGAGAGTTTTTACTCAAAATACCTTTACAAACCGAAACAAATGCGTTAAGTTAAGTATGGGCGAACACAAAAGCGCCCGCTGAACCTTGAAAAATTATTAAGCCATCATAAAAACATGACAACCACATTACAGCGTCGCGAATCTGCGAACGTGTGG